>JAADHG010000258.1 GCA_013151975.1 Chlorobiota bacterium
CCAACACGCTCTACAGATGTTACTTTATGAGAGGCATTAATTTTAAATTTTTGTTTCTTTAATACTTTATTTAATTCCTTAGATAATCCAGCATCCATTGTCGGAATAATACGATCCATAAATTCTACTACTGTAACTTCTGCACCCAAACGTTTATAGACTTGCCCAAGTTCTAAACCAATAACACCACCACCAATAACAATTAAATGTTTCGGTATTTCTTTAAGCTTCAAGGCTTCTGTAGATGTGATGATACGTTCTTTATCTAATTTGATAAAAGGTAAATTAGAAGGTTTACTTCCTGTAGCTATAATGGTGTTTTTAGCTTCAATTTCAGTAGTTTCACTTCCTGAAATACTAATATGAGTTGCATCTTTAAAGCTACCTAAACCTTGATACACATCAATCTTATTTTTTTTCATTAAAAAATCGATACCTCCTGTGGTTTGGTCTACTACAGATTGCTTACGTGCAATCATTTTTTCAAGATTCACCTTGATATCTCCAGGAATATCAATACCATGCTCCTCAAAATGTTTTACAGCATCTTCATAATGGTGTGACGAATCTAATAGGGCTTTGCTTGGAATACAACCAACATTTAAACAGGTTCCGCCAAGGGTTGCATATTTTTCAATGATAGCAGTTTTCATGCCTAATTGTGCGCAACGAATGGCTGCTACATAGCCTCCAGGACCAGAACCTATAATGGCGACATCGTATGAATTCATAGTAATATAATTTTTTAACAAGGGCAAAGTTAATTATTTGAATTAATTAATGAAGTAACATGTGAAGATTAAAGACAGAATATTTAATAAAATTATAGAGATTCATAAATATAGGTTTTTGTAAATTGCAATTCATTGTCAATATAATAATTAGACCTTATGGGATAATTTTGACTATTATATTCGTAGGTATATGTTTTAATAGAATTTGACTCACTAAACTCTTCTTTGATTTTATTATTTAATCCTTCTTGAAGAATTTTTGATAATCCAGTATTATATAACAAATAATAAGGATTCTTCATTGTATCATATTCATATGTATATAGCCCCTCGCATGATACACTTACTGAAGACACATTTTGATTATTGTTTACAAAGGTTCTTTCACAAGCCATTATATTATCCACAAAAAAAATCTCACCAATTAATTCCTTGGCAGCATTATATTCATAGCTAGTTGAAAAAAGAGCAGGTTGATTATTAACCAGAACTTCTGTGCTACTTGATATAACTAAATCTCCATTATAAATAAATTCTGTTATTCTTTCTTCTGAATCTGATGAAGCAATTATTGAAATAATATTATCACCTAGATAGTTGTGAATAATTTGTATCGAACTTCCCTGAATTATTATTCTATCTAAATTTTTATCTTCATTATAAATATATTCACTAATTGAAATAAGGTTTCCTAGTACATCATTTGAATTAACTTTAACAAGTTTGTAAGCTGTTTGAATATCGTTTTCAATATTATCAGAAGTACATGAAAAAGTAAAAAATAAAATAATATAAATTAAAAATATGTGGGGCATTTTCATAATAATGTTATTTAAAAAATTAAAAGTAAATAAACAATTAGGAACATAAATATAATCATTAGAATATTTATTGCTATTCTTAAAACATAGTTACTCTATATTTAATTAGCTTTGCATTTATGGTAAAAGAAATTCAGGTTAGAATTACGTTGCAAGAAGAAAAAAAGGAAGGCACTTTAAAGCAAAAAGTTGCTCGAATTTTAAATATAGCTCTTGAAGAAATTATAGCCATAAAAATCTTAAGAAAATCGATTGATGCCAGAAAGTCTATTATCATATTTAACTATAAAGTAGCCGTTTATATTAATGAACAACCACCTGAAACATCTGAGTATATTTTTACCTATAATGATATTTCAAAAGCTAAGGAAATACATATTATCGGTTTTGGACCAGCAGGTATGTTTGCCGCATTAAGATGTATCGAATTGGGTTATAAGCCCATTGTTTTAGAGCGTGGAAAAAATGTGCAAGACAGACGGCGTGATCTTCGCGCTATAAACCAGTTTCATGATGTTAATGAAGATTCCAATTATTGCTTTGGTGAAGGTGGTGCTGGAACCTACTCCGACGGAAAACTATACACCAGAAGCCTAAAACGTGGTGACGTTAGACGAATATTCGAAAACCTAGTATTTCATGGCGCTTCAGAGCAAATTCTTATTGATGCTCATCCACATATTGGTACAAATAAATTGCCTAAAGTGGTTCAAAATATTCGCGAGACGGTTTTAAAATCTGGTGGCGAAATACACTTTGAAAGTAGAGTTACCGATTTTATTATAAAAGATAACACTTTAAAAGCCATACAGCTACAAAATGGAAATGTCTTAGATACCAAAGCTGTTATTTTGGCGACAGGGCATTCTGCAAGAGATATTTATTACTTATTGCACAAGCAAAATATAGCCCTAGAAGCAAAATCGTTTGCTATGGGAGTTCGTGTTGAGCATCCACAACATATTATTGATACTATTCAATACCACTGCAAAGGGCATCGTGACCCATTATTACCAGCAGCTTCATATAGTCTCGTACACCAAATAAATGATAGAGGTGTCTATTCCTTTTGTATGTGCCCTGGAGGTTTTATAGTTCCTGCTGCAACTGCTAATGGTGAAGTGGTAGTAAATGGAATGTCTCCTTCTAAACGAAACAACGCGTATGCAAATTCTGGAATTGTAGTTGAAATTAATGTACATCAAGACATTCCAAAATACGACCATTATGGCGTGTTGAAAGGCTTAGAATATCAAAAAGATTTAGAACGATTAGCATACACTTCGGGTGGTCGAAGCCAAACAGCACCTGCACAACGGCTAACCGACTTTGTTGATGGCAAATTATCCAACACGTTAAATGACACCTCTTATCAACCTGGACTAAAATCGGCGCCATTACATTCATTATTGCCAAAAATAATTGGAAGTAGGTTACGCAAAGGCTTTACTTCATTTGGGCAAAAAATGAAGGGCTACTACACAAATGAGGCCAATGTGGTTGGTGTTGAATCAAGAACATCATCTCCTGTAACAATCCCTAGAAATGACCATTTAGAACATCCGGAGGTTCAAGGTCTATTTCCTTGTGGTGAAGGTGGTGGTTATGCAGGAGGCATTGTATCGGCAGCTATGGATGGCGAACGTTGTGCAGAAGCGGCTATTAAAAA
>JAADHG010000121.1 GCA_013151975.1 Chlorobiota bacterium
ACAAATGGACTCAAAATTCTGCCATAATCTCTGGGCAAATCCCAAATACCGCGATGCGTAGAAACATCTGCTGCGTGTTCACCTCGTTTTCTTGGCACTATCCAACCTGTAGTTTCTCTAAGGCTAACCAAACATTCTTTGGCTACTTTAGAAATTTCATAAGCTACATCAGAGGCAGATTCGCCTCCGCCTATTATTAGAACTCGTTTACCTTCAAAACCATTTGCATTTTTATAATCTCTAGAATGTGAGTAAGGTATAGTTGTAAGTTCTTTATGCCAATTTGGAAACTTTGGAATATTATTATTTCCAATGGCTAAAACTAGGTGTTTGCATTCCAATATCTCTCCAGAACTTAACTCTATTTGCCAACAATCATTTTCAGTAGAAGTAACAGCATCAACACGAGCACCAAAACGAATATGATTAGAAACTTTAAAATAATCAGAATAGGATTTCCAATAATCAACTGCTTCATCCTTGATCCAAAAATCATTACTCTTCCCATCACCAACCCAATAATCTGAAAACATACTAAAGGTTACTGAAGACGTAAGAAGGAGATTGTCATAAGTATTTGCAAACACACCACCAAGCTTATCTGCCTGCTCTAAACACAAGACATCATCAAAACCTTTTTCAAGAAGTTCTTTTGTGGCAACAATACCACCAGGTCCAGCTCCTATAACAATACAACTAATCATGATTCTTTATCTAACTTAATTACTTCCAGATTTGCAGATTTAAACAATGAAAGCACATTTAAACTTATATTCTCTAATTGCTTTGTTTTATCAATGAATACATCAGTTAATTCTGGAGGAATGATTTCTATTAATTCTGAATATAATAATTTATCATTTGATAAACGATCGTTGTATATTGATATTTTTGAAATGATAGCAAAACTTGAATCTTGTTCTGTATCAAAATCATTCTTAAGCCATTGAGGTAATTTTACTTGAAGCGTTCCAATGAATTTTTTATTAAAATTAATATTGGAATCAAAAAGTGTTTTGCCTAGTAACCCTCCTTCTAGGATTTTTTCATGTACCTCGACAAGTAAATCATTTTCAATATTAAAAAATTTAACAATTCCTAGAGTTCTAGATATCCCGTTTTCATCATTCAATTGAACAATTCTAACATCTTCATCTTGCCTAATGATTCTTAAATCTATAGCCCCAAATAATTTTTCTAATGTGCTTGTATGTAAGTTTTCTAAGTTCATTTTTCTTCAAACAAAAAACGAAAATACAAAAACTTTAATCGTTCTTTTTAATCTAAATTTCAAGTTAGCTCTCAACTCTTTTTTGTTTTCCTTGATGCAAAATAAAAAGTAAATAGAAATATACTCAAACCTAATAAAACACAAGCTAAAACAAAAAATAATTGTGAATGTGAAATTGAATCTAAAAACGGAAGAAGAATTATAGGTGATAAAAACTGTCCCATAAACCAAAATGTTGTTAATCGTCCTATTTCTCTTCCTCTTATTTCGGGTGGTGCTAATTGCATAACCCAAATATTAGCATTTGGAATCATTAAACCCATTCCTAAACCTGCAAGAAGCATTGCTATCATAACCATAGTATAAGAATTACCATAAGAAACACAGACAAAAGCAAGTGCCATTAAAAAATATCCTATTCCGAATATTTGTTTAAATCCAAACATATTCTTTATTTTAGAATATGAAATTGCTCCAATAGCAGAGAAAAAAGTACTAGATGCAATAGCAATACCAATAAGTGTGTTTTTTTCAATTCCAATAGATTTTAAATGAAAAGGAATCTGAACAGGAATTATAAAAAATAAAATCCACATTAGCATAACATTTATAAACACAAACCAAATAATGGTTGGAGACTTTACTAGTTTATTATCACTTTTAATTTCTGGAAGATTGGATGGTTCTTTTAAAAACAAATACACAAACGGTAATACAACTAATGAAAATAAGTAAAGTAAAAAAGGAACTCTCCAGCTAATATCTGCCAATATCCCGCCAAGTGTAATAAACACAATGCCACCCAAAGACATTACTGCTATTTGCAAACCAGCAAATTTTTGTCTTGACTGTCCTTGATAATAATCGGCAATCAAAGTTGTTACTATTGTCATTGAAATTCCAACACTTATTCCTAATAAAGCCCTGCCTACAAGTATTAGATAAATGTTATCTAACCAATATCCAGAACTTCCTCCAACTGCGTATAGGATTAAAGAAAGTCCCAATAATTTAAGTCTTCCATATTTATCAATAATCACACCTGCTAATATTGCACTTAATGCAATAAATAGTCCTGGAAATGATAATACGAGTTTTACTAATTTTTTCCCATTTGGAATATCAGAGAAAGCGTTTGTCATATCAGGAAGAGATGCTGATATGGTAATCATAGACATAATAGTTAAACTGCTTACCAATAATAAGGCTAACTTTACTTGCCAACTTTCAGAATTCATAGTTTAATTTCTAATTAAATAATTAAAACTTATTATTCTCCCATGTTTCCTTTCATAAGTTGTGGAAGCATTTCTTTAAAATTCTCTTTTTTGTTTAAATGAGGAAGTGGATCGGCAGGTTCAGGCACATCTAAAAATTTACAAATTGGACCCCAGCCATCTCTCACGTCATATACTAATAACTTTTCTTGAGGGACATATGATTTTACCTCTGCAATATGATCTTCCCAAACTTTTTTAGCAAATTCTTTATCTAAAAACTTTCCTTGTAATTCATTGACAAAAAATACTTTTTTAAAGAATTTAATACATTTAACAACATTTCTAACACGAGAATTTGTTAGCAACTTACCTATCATTTTAATTTTTTCAAGCGGTGTTTGTGGCCCAGCTCTAAAGACAGTTCTATCGACACTTTTATACCAGCCTTCAAAATCTCTTACAGTTAGAATTACTTTGGCTTCAGGGTATTTTTTCATATGTTCTTTATACCAAGGGTACCCGGGGAAATCTACTGTGGCATCATAATTTCTATACAGACCTTCCCAATCTGTATCTCCTGTTTCATCTAGTGTTTTCCAATAGTGAAGCATTGTGGGGTTAACAAGAAGTTCTTTCATATGGTACACTTTAGAATGCCCTAGTGTTTCTAAACATCTTTTTAACGTAGTTGTACCTGTTCTTGGGAAACCTGCTCCTATAATTTTAATTGACATATTAAATTTTTTGTTAGTTAGTTA
>JAADHG010000282.1 GCA_013151975.1 Chlorobiota bacterium
TAATTAAAGGAAAATATTTTTCACCTTCTTTAGGTGGTCTTACATTTCCTAAAACGGTATCTCCTTTTTTTAGTCCAAAAAGTCTAATTTGTGATTGTGATACATAAATATCATCTGGAGACGATAAATAATTATAATCGGAAGAGCGTAAAAACCCATAACCATCTTGCATTACATCTAGAACGCCTTCACTTTCAATAATTGCATCAAATTCAAAATCTGGTTCACGATAACGGTTTCGGTTATCTTTATTACCTTTATTGTCTTGATTTTGAGAGCCCCTATTTTGTTGGATTCCTTTATTCTGATTTTTATTATTGTTTTGATTGGTATCGTCTTTTTGAGAATTACTCTGATTGCTTTTTTGTTGAGGACGATTTTGATTGTCTCTCTGTTGAGGACGATTTTGATTGTCCTTTTGTTGCGGACGATTCTGATTGTCTTTAGCTTGAGGCTCTTTTTTAATAGGTTTTTTGTTTTGAGGCTCAGTAATAGAGTTTTCTTTATTGCTTTCGGTTACTTCTTGAGCTTTTTCTTTGAAGTCTAAAGATTTTTGCTGAGTTTTTGGTGAATTCTCCTTGCTTCGTTCTACACGCTCTCTCTTTTGTCGTTGTGGTTTTCTATTTTCCTTTTCAGATTTAGGAGTTGCAGCTACTGGATTAGCGGCTTGATGATCTAATATTTGATATACGAGATCTAATTTTTTTAAAGAGCGATACTTTGATATTTTTAATTGCTTCGCTATATCCTGTAACTCAGGAAGTTTTTTTTCTTTTAATTGTGAAATTTCAAACATTGTTGAATTATGTGATTTGTTATTTTAAGAAATTATATTGTCACGCACTTTTCCTTAGAGGAATACGAGGTAATAATTTTGAATATGATTTATTTTTTGAAGATCTAATGTTGTACAGTAAAAGCACTTGTACATATATTGCAATGATACAACTTTATTTTTAATAAATAATATATGTTTTAAAAAAGAAACTATTATTTTTGTGCTTCAATAAAAAGGAATGCTTCAAAGAATACAAACTATTTATCTTTTAATATCTGCCGGAGTTTCGGCAGGATTGATATTTGTGTTCAATTTATGGACAACAACTGAAGAAGTTGTTTTTTATGCAAAAGACGACATTTTGTATTTAAGTTTGTTCTTGGGTTCGGCAGCATTGTCTTTAATTGCTATTTTTAAGTATAATAACAGACAAACTCAATTTGTATTGGGACGTCTAAATATAATATTAAACTTTATTTTACTAGGATTATTTGTGTATCGTTCGCTAAATTTATCTGGAGAAACAGATGTTTCTGAGAAAGGTATTGGGATGCTTCTACCTATTTTTTCTATCGTATTTTTGGTTTTAGCCAATAAAGCCATAAAAAAGGATGAAGAACTCGTAAAATCAGTAGATCGATTGAGATAAACCTATCATCTTAGTAGTATTAGTGCGTGAAAACCCAAAGTGAAAGCTTTGGGTTTTCTTTTATCGTTTAAACTCAATCACTTCCAAGTTATCTATTTTTTTGCCATCAATAGTAAAACGCAACATAGTTCTTACTTTATGAAGACCGTATATTCCTATTGCACCAGGATTCATGTGCAATAAGTTCAGTTTTTTATCAGGAATTACTTTTAAAATATGCGAATGACCACTAATAAAAAGATCTGGTGGATTTTGCTTAATAGTTTCCCGTACTCTCATATCATATCGTTTTGGATAACCTCCAATATGTGTAATCCAAACATCAACTTGTTCACACATAAAGCGGTTGTGCTCTGGAAATTCAATACGTGTTTTAGCATCGTCAATGTTTCCATAAACAGCGCGTAAAGGTTTAAGTGCTTTAATAGCATCAGTAACCTTTAAATTGCCAATATCTCCGGCATGCCAAACCTCATCGGCTTGTTTTACATATTTTAAAATGGAATCGTCAATATAGCCATGAGTATCAGAAAGGAGGAGAATTTTAGTCATATTTATTTTCTACGAAAGTGGAAATCTATTTAATTAAATAACATTTTTTACTAATTTGTTCCCTTTATTTATGCCGAATTTTATAAATATAATTCAGGATAAATGTTTCAGTAGGAAGTAATCTCATATTTTTTTGTCTTCAATCCAACTCACGATAAATTTTTTAGCTGAAATAGTTTTAATAAAGTATTAAGATTCCTGCCTTCGCAGGAATGACAAAACTAACTATCTTTGTGTCTTTATTAACAAAAGTATTAAAAATAAATTGAGGTATTTTATCGAGCTGTCTTACAACGGAAAAGCATATCATGGTTGGCAAAATCAACCCAATGCTATTTCTGTACAGGAGGTCTTAGAGAAAGCCTTGACCACTTTATTAAAACAAAAAATTGGTATTGTAGGGGCAGGACGTACCGATGCAGGAGTTCATGCTATGCAAATGTTTGCGCATTTTGATATTTCAAAAGAAATAGATTTTGACAAATTAAAATATAATCTGAATTCGTTTTTATCAAAAGACATTGCTATTCATAATATTTTTAAAGTAAACGATGATGCTCATGCTCGTTTTGACGCCATAAGCAGAACATATATTTACCGGATTTCTTTAACCAAAAATGTATTTACATTTAATGATACATACTATTTTAAGCAAACATTAGATATAAATAAAATGAACAAAGCCACTAAAATTTTGTTAGAGTATAAAAATTTTAAATGCTTCTCAAGAAGTAATACAGATGTAAAAACATACAATTGTGAGATTATGAATGCTACATGGGTAATTGAAAATGACGAACTCGTGTTTACCATTAAAGCAAATCGTTTTTTACGTAATATGGTACGCGCCATTGTTGGTACGATGATTGAAATTGGCACTGGGAAAATGAAATGGGCACAATTACATGATGTGATTAAATCTGAAGATAGGTCTCAGGCTGGAGCTTCAGTTTCGGGGCATGCATTATATTTATCAAGAATTGAATACCCAAAACACATAAAAGCACTAAATGGCTAAAACAAAAGAAAATGTTTTTGATTTAAGTCTTTTTAAACGACTACTTAAATTTATAAATCCATATCGTTGGGTGTTTTATGGTACGCTGGTAGCAGTTATAGGTCTTGCCATTTTTGGAGCTTTGCGGCCTTTAGTACTGCAGGAAGCCATTGATAATAATATTGCGACTAAAGAGGCACAAGGATTTTTAATTTACATTATTGTAATGCTTGTGTTACTTATTTTAGAAGTAACTACGCAGTTGGTGTTTATCTATTATGCAACATGGTTAGGACAATCGGTAGTAAGAGATATTAGAGTAAAATTATTCAAGCACATTCTTAATTTTAAAATGAAGTATTACGACAATTCTTCTGTTGGTGTTTTAATTACTCGTGCAGTGACCGATATGGAACGTATTGCAGATATTTTTGGTCAAGGCTTATTCATGATTTTTAGCGATATTCTTAAAATGACGGTGGTTGGTGGCGTTATGGTTTATATAAATTGGCGTTTAAGTATCATCGTGTTTTTAACCCTTCCTATTGTGCTTTTTGCAACAAAGATTTTTCAGAAGTATATGAAAAAAGCGTTTGAAGAAGTGCGTAACGAGGTATCCAACTTAAACTCATTTGTACAAGAGCGTGTTACGGGAATGAAAATATTGCAATTGTTTACACGTGAAAATACCGAATACAATAATTTTAAAGTCATAAACGAAAGACATAAAAAGGGCTGGTTAAAAACCGTTTGGTATAACTCGATATTCTTTCCTATAGCTGAGTTATTATCATCAATTACATTGGGTTTAGTGGTTTGGTATGGAGGCTTAAATGCGGTTTTTGACCAAACAGCTACATTAGGAGATCTTACTGCCTTTGTGATGATGATTCCTATGATATTTAGACCACTATATCAAATTGCTAATAAATTCAACACCCTACAAATGGGAATGGTTGCTGCCGATAGAGTGTTTAGAGTTTTAGATACAACCTCCAATATAGAAGATTCAGGAAAACGCATCGTTTCACATTATAAAGGGGATATTACATTTAAGAACGTGCAATTTTCTTATGTTGAAAATGAAGAAGTACTCAAAGGCGTTTCATTTCATGTAAACGCAGGAGATACTGTAGCCATAGTTGGTGCTACTGGAGCAGGAAAATCTACCATTATTAATTTGTTGAATCGTTTTTATGATATCGGTTCAGGTGAAATTTTAATAGACAATATTAATATAAAAGAGGTTACACTTCATTCTTTAAGGAATCAAATTGCGGTAGTGTTGCAAGATGTCTTTTTGTTTGCAGATACTATTTTAAATAATATTACTTTAAATAATCCTGATATTTCTGAAGCAGATGTTCAGCGTGCTGCAAAACAAATAGGAATTCACGATTTTATTATGAGTTTGCCTAAAGGGTATCATTACAATGTAAAAGAACGTGGTGTAATGTTATCTTCTGGTCAGCGTCAGCTCATTTCATTTTTAAGAGCTTATGTAACAAACCCGAGCATTTTAATTTTAGATGAGGCAACATCGTCTGTCGATTCGTATTCAGAACAACTCATACAAGATGCTACTGATAAAATTACTAAAGGAAGAACCTCTATTGTTATTGCACATCGTTTAGCGACTATTAAAAAAGCCGATAACATTATTGTTATGGATGCTGGACAAATTGTAGAGCAAGGAACCCATGCAGAACTCCTAAAAAAAGAAAAAGGATATTACAAAAACCTATACGAAGTTCAGTTTATGCAAGAGGAAGTAGCTTAGTTATTCAAGATCTTCTAAGATTTTCTGAATTAATTCTTGAGTATTTTTGTAGATCACAAACTCCCCATTTTTTATGTATGATACTTGTCCCGTTTCTTCAGAAACAACTAAAGCAATAGCATCTGTTTTTTCAGTAACACCAATAGCAGCTCTATGACGTAAACCAAAATGTTCAGGAATTTTTTTTTCATTATTTACAGGTAAAATAACACGTGTGGCTTTTATGGTATTGTTGGCTACAATAATAGCGCCGTCGTGTAAAGGGCTATTTTTAAAAAAGATACTTTCTAAAATGGGTTGTGTAACTTTAATATTCATTTCGTCTCCAGTAGCCACTAAAAAATCAAGATTGTTATTGCGCTCTAAAACAATTAATGCTCCTGTTTTTGAGCTTCCCATTTTAACACAAGCTGAGACAATAATATCTGCATCTGTTTTGTTAACGCCTTCAGTTTTTAAAAAACTCATGCGCTTTAGCAATCCTCCTTTTTTTCCAATATTAGTGGAGCCAATCATGAGTAAAAATTTTCGTATCTCTGGTTGAAACACTACAATTAAAGCAATAAGTCCAACACTCATAAATCCACCAAGAATTTTAGTAAGCATTTTCATTTGTAACACATCAACAAGGAGGTAAATAAGGTACGTAATAACAATACCAACAAAAATATTTATGGCAACTGTACCTTTTATGAGTTTATACACATAATAGAGTAGGACAGCAACTAAAATAATATCGATTACATCAAGAACGGTAAATTTTAATAGGTCATCAAATATTTCCAAGTGATTCGCGTGTTTTAAATTTTAATAAATATACTAATTATAGATAAACTCATCATTTGAGATGGTTACATTAATTCTGTCTAGGTTTAACAATAAAGACTTGTAAGTAATATAATCTTGAAACGAAAGGTTTTTATTGAAGTTTAAATAGATAATGTTTTCAAGAGTAACCACTTCTTCAATACTATTTAATAAATAATCAGCCTCAGTTTTTAAAATGATTTTATTTGTGTTTGGATTTAGAATTGTTATTTTATTATGGGTATTAAAATCAATTACAATACTGTTTTCTGAAGAATATTTTTCTGAAGATTTATCATGAAATGCAACATTAGTAAACTCAATAAATGCTAAGTTTTGAATTTCAGGATTAAAGCAAGTGAAGTAATTTTTAGCATTCTCGTTTTTATGCATACCATCTTTACTTCGTTTTTCTTGCAAATATTGTAGATGCGGTAATATTTGTTTTAGCGTTAATCGTTTGTCAATATTTACCAACCAATTGGTAGTGCTTATCATGTTTTTGCGATTAAAATCAGTACTGTCTGGTTTTGTTTCATTGTAAAAGATATAAATAGGCGACACATCTAGTATTTCAGTAATCTCTTTAGTGTCAGTTTCTGGGAGTAGTACTGTTTTTTTGTTACAAGAGATGAGTAGTATAATAACAGGTAAGATGATGAATAATCGTTTCATTTAGCTCATTTGATGGATGATTTTTATACATTCTATTGCTTCTTTAACATCATGAACGCGTAATATATTAGCCCCTTTTGTGAGAGCAACCGTATTTAATGTTGTTGTGCCATTTAAAGCTTCTTGAGGTGTGGCGTCTAATAATTTATAAATCATAGACTTTCTTGAAATACCTACAAGTATTGGTAAATCTAAATTTTTAAATAACTCTAATTTACTGAGTAGCTCATAGTTTTGTTCCAAATTTTTAGAAAATCCAAAACCTGGATCAATAATAATATCATTTATTTTATGAGCTTTCGCTTCGGTGATTCGCTCTGAAAAGTAAAAGATAATATCTTTTACTAATTCAGTATAATTGGTTTGCTGTTGCATTTTTTGAGGTGTACCTTTCATATGCATCATAATATAGGGGACTCCAAGTTCTGCAACTATTTTCATCATGTTGTTATCCATTTGTCCTGCCGAAATATCATTAATTAGAGCAGCTCCAGTTTCAATACATTGTTTTGCAACAGTACTTCTAAACGTGTCTATAGATATGTTAGTTTCAGGAAAATGTTTTACTAATAACTCAACTATAGGAAGCATGCGTTTCAACTCTTCAGTTTCACTAATATGAGTAGCGTTAGGACGCGAACTATAAGCGCCAACATCAATAAAGGTAGCACCTTCATTTAACATTTTTTCGGTTTGGAGTAAAATGTCTTTATCATTTTTATAGAAACCACCATCATAAAAAGAATCGGGAGTAATGTTTAAAATCCCCATCACTTTTGGTGCTGATAAGTCAATGAGTTGTCCTTTGCAATTTATAGTCATTAATACTTGATTATTAACCGTTAATGAGTAGCTTTAAAACTTTAAACCATAAACTTTGAATAGTTAAAAATTTTAAGCGAAATTTACGCAAAATTCGATTGACTTTATGCAAAATACTTCAAAACAATATGATGCCGTTATCTCTTTATGTAGAGACTTGTTTAATAAAAAAATGAAAGACTATGGAAGTGCATGGAGAATATTGCGATTACCTTCATTAACCGATCAAATATTCATTAAAGCTCAACGTACCAGAAGCTTGCAGCAAAATGATGTTAGAAAGGTAGATGAAGATGAAGTAAGCGAATTTATAGGGATTGTTAATTATTGCATTATGGCGCTTATTCAGTTGGATAAAGGAGTAGCAGAGCAACCCGATTTAACAGTTGAAGAAGCTACAAAACTGTATGATGAAAAAGTAGCAATTACAAAACAACTTATGCAAGATAAAAATCATGATTATGGTGAAGCGTGGCGCGATATGCGAGTAAGCTCGCTTACCGATTTAATTTTGCAAAAACTATTACGTGTAAAACAAATTGAAGATAACTCAGGAAAAACCATAGTTAGCGAAGGTATTGATGCCAACTATCAAGATATGGTAAATTATGCTGTTTTTGCTTTAATACATTTAAATAATTAAAATGAAACTACTAGTAACAATCTCAAGGCTATTTGTCGGCGTATTATTTATTTTCTCAGGACTCATTAAATTAAATGATCCCATAGGGTTTTCATTTAAACTCGAAGAATATTTTAGTGTTACCGTTTTAGACATTCCTTTGTTAGAACCTTATGCACTAGTAATAGCCATTTTTGTAGTTATTTTTGAAGTTTTATTAGGCGTGTTTTTACTTATAGGGTACAAACCAAAATTTACGGTTTGGAGCTTATTAGGCATGATAGTATTCTTTACATTTCTTACATTTTATTCAGCATATTTTAATAAAGTAACCGATTGTGGTTGCTTTGGAGATGCTATAAAATTAACACCTTGGGAATCCTTTACTAAAGATATTATTCTACTAGTTTTTATAATAATATTGTTTATTGGTGTAAAACATATAAAGCCTATCTTGAGTAAATTAGGCCTAACAGTTGTATCGTTACTAAGTTTTATTTTGTGTTTAGGGTTTGTGTATCATGTATTAATGCATCTACCATCAAAAGATTTCAGACCTTATAAAATAGGTAATAATATTCAGGAAAAGATGACAGTTCCAGAAGATGCACCCAAAGCAATAATAGAATACAACTGGAAATTTAATGTAAACGGGGAAGAAAAAATAATTACTACATCTGGAAGTTATCCAAGTGTTGATGGAGAATACATTGGCGTTGAAACCAAGACAATACAAGAAGCTTACGAGCCACCAATTCACGATTTCTCTATGGAGCGTAACGGACAAGATTTTACGCAAGAGTTGTTAAATGAAGAAAATCTTATCGTTATTGTTTCCTATAATTTAGCTAGGGCAGAAGCCGATGGTCTAAACAAATTAAAGGCTATGGCAAGTATGGCAGTAAATAAGGGCTATAAAGTCATTGGGCTTACCGCTTCAGGACCAGAAGAGCAACAACAAGTATCTAAACAATACGGACTTAATTTTGATTTTTATTTTTGTGATGAAACAGCTTTAAAAACCATAGTAAGATCAAATCCAGGAATTTTGGAATTAGACAAAGGCACCATAAAGCAAAAATTGCATTGGAACGATTTAGAAGATTTAAAACTAGAACAAATTAAAAAACAACCAAATGAATCTAGTAACTCTTCTTCAAAAAACGAAAATATTTTGTATTTAATTGGTGATAGAATTTCAACACAAAAAGAGGTAGAGGCTTTAGATACAAATACTATTGAATCTATATCGATTATTAAAGACTCTTTAGAAATTAAAAAAATTACAGATAAAAATTATGATAGAATATTTAAAGTTAATATTAAAGAAATACCCTAAAAATATTTTTTCATTGGAATTGATTTAGCATAGGATTATGAGAACACAAATAGTAGCAGGAAACTGGAAAATGAATAATGATTTAGCGCAAACCCAAGCACTAATTTCAGATTTAAAAAAACAAATACAAACCTCAAATGCCGAGGTTATGATTGCACCAACGTTTACTAATTTATATAGTGCTTTTGAGGCATTACGGAATACAAATATAGAAGTGATTGCACAAAACATGCACTTTGCAAAAAATGGTGCTTATACAGGAGAAATTAGTGCCTGTATGTTGAAAAGCGTTGGAGTAGAAACCGTTATTTTAGGACATAGTGAGCGTCGTGCATATTTTAATGAAACAGATGAGTTATTAGCTCAAAAAGTAGAAGCAGCTTTAGAAAACAATATGCGCATTATTTTCTGTTTTGGTGAAGAATTAGCCGATAGAAAGTCAGACAATCATTTTAATATTGTAGAAAGTCAGATTAAAAATGCATTATTTCATTTGTCAAGTGATGCTTGGTCAAGCATTGTCTTAGCTTACGAGCCTGTTTGGGCTATTGGCACAGGTGAAACGGCAAGCCCAGAGCAAGCGCAAGAAATGCATGCATTTATTAGAAAAACCATAGATGCTAAATATGGAAGCGATGTTGCTAATAGCACTTCCATTCTTTATGGTGGTAGTGTAAAGCCTGTAAATGCTAAAGAGATTTTTTCAAATCCAGATGTTGATGGCGGATTAATTGGTGGAGCAGCATTGAATGCAGAAGACTTTTTTGCTATTATTAATGCGTTTGGTGAAAAATAACGAATCTTAAATTCCAAATTCCAAAAACCTAATTTGGAATTTATATTTTACAAACCTAAGGGTATTCCCTGATTTTTTATAAATCAAGGAATGCCCTTAATTTTTTTATAGAGCGTCACTGTAACTTGCATTTCATTGAAATTAGTTTTTCAAGAACTATAAATTAAATTCTAAATAATGTATTGTTATGAAAAAAATTACACTATTGCTGTTTTTATGTTGTCTTATAACTTCATTTGTTGCAGCACAAACTACTGCTATTCCAGACGCCAATTTTGAAGCCTTTTTAGAGGCTAATGGTATGGGAGATGGTGTGCCCAATAACCAGTTGGTAACTACAGCAAACATAAATACGGTTACTAGTTTAGACATATTTGCTCAAAACATAGCAGACTTAACAGGTATTCAAGATTTTACTGCTTTAATTAGTTTGCGTTGTTTTTCTAACTCATTAACAAGCTTAGATTTAACACAAAATACGGTTCTAGAAGTTTTACATTGTTATAATAATTCGTTAGCAAGTTTAGATTTAAGCCAAAATACGGCTTTAACTTATTTGAATTGTAGTAGTAATTCATTAACAAGTTTAAATATAAGTCAGAATATGGCTTTAACTACTTTGTGGTGTTATAATAATTTAATAACAAATTTAGACCTAAGTCAAAATACAGCTTTAACTGATTTAAGCTGTCGTAATAACACATTAATAGGTTTAGATGTAAGCCAGAACACCGCTTTAACTCGTTTGGTGTGTAACGATAACTCATTAACAAGTTTAAATGTAAAGAATGGGAATAATACTAATATTTCAAATGCGAACTTTAATGCTCTAAACAATCCAAACTTAACGTGTATAGAAGTAGATAATGCGGCGTATAGTATTACCAACTGGATAAATAAAGATGCACAAACTAATTATAGCATAGATTGTACTATCCTACAAACTTATGTTCCAGATAATAATTTTGAACAAGCCTTAATAAATTTAGGTTACGATACAGTTTTAGATGATTTTGTGCTTACTGCCAATATTAATACAGTTACCACTTTAGATGTTTCTTCTTTAAGTATCGCTGACTTAACAGGTATTGAAGGTTTTACGGCTTTAATTAACCTAGATTGTAATAATAACGCATTAACCAGCCTAAATGTAACCCAAAATACGGCTTTAACTAATTTGATTTGTTATAGCAACTCATTAACAAGTTTAAACCTAATCCAAAATTTAGCATTAACAGATTTATTTTGCTTTAGTAATTCATTAACAAATTTATATGTAACTTTAAATACAGCATTAACTACTTTGTCTTGTGGTAATAATTTAATAACAAGTTTAGATGTTACTCAAAATGCTGCATTAACTACTTTAAATTGTCGTAATAATCAATTAACAAGTTTAGATGTAACCCAAAATACGGCATTAACTACTTTAAACTCTCGTAATAATCAATTAATAGTTTTAGATCTTACCCAAAATGCGGCTTTAACTAAGTTGTGGTGCCAAAACAATATGCTTTCAATATTAAATGTAAAAAACGGCAATAATACAAATGTAACAAATGTAAATTTTGATGCAACTAATAACCCAAACCTAACTTGTATACATGTAGATAATGCTTCTTGGAGTACAAATAACTGGACAAATATTGATGCTACAACAAACTTTAGTGGAAATTGTTTTGCCAATTTAACCTATGTGCCAGACAATAACTTCGAGCAAGCATTAATGCTCTTAGGTTACGATAATTCTTTAGATAATTACGTGCTTACTGCAAATATAAACACAATTACAAGTTTAGATGTTTCCTCTCTAAGTATCGCAGATTTAACAGGTATTGAAGATTTTACAGCTTTAACTACTTTAGATTGTAGTAGCAATAACTTAACAAGCATAGATGTAACCCAAAATACAGCTTTAACTGATTTAAATTGTTTTAGTAACTCATTAACAAGTTTAGATATAACCCAAAATACTGTTTTAACTAATTTGAACTGTGGTAGTAACTCATTAACAGTTTTAGACCCTATCCAGAACACGGCTTTAACTACTTTGAAATGTGCTAATAATTCATTAACAAGTTTAGATTTAAGTCAAAATACGGCTTTAACATGGTTGGTTTGCTCTAGCAACGACCTTTCTTTTTTAGATGTAAAAAACGGTAATAATGTTAATATAACAACTGCATTTTTTCAAGCAGCGAGTAACCCAAATCTAACTTGTATTAATGTTGATGATGCAGTATACAGTACAGCTAATTGGGCAAACATAGACCCTCAAACTAGTTTTAGCACCAATTGTAATCCGCCACAAACTTATGTGCCAGACAATAACTTTGAACAAGCATTAATTAACTTAGGTTATGATACCGTTTTAGATGATTACGTAATTACTGCAAATATTAATACACTTACAGGTTTAGATGTTTCTTCTCAAAGCATAGCAGACTTAACAGGCATTGAAGATTTTACGGCTTTAATTACTTTATACTGTTTTAATAACGCATTAACCAGTTTAGATGTAACTCAAAATATGGCTTTAACTACTTTGTTTTGTCAATTTAACTCATTAACAAATTTAGATGTCACTCAAAATACTGTTTTAACTTCTCTAAATTGTTATAATAACGCATTAACCAGTTTAGATGTAAGCCAAAATGTAGCTTTAACTCTTTTGAATTGTCGTAATAATCAATTAACCAGTTTAGATGTCACCCAAAATACGGTTTTAACTACTCTTCATTGTTTTAATAACTTATTAACCAGTTTAAATGTAAAAAACGGAAATAACACTAATATTACTAACGCAAATTTCAACGCTACAAACAATCCAAACTTAACTTGTATAAATGTAGATAATACTGCTTGGAGTACAGCAAACTGGACAAATATAGATGCAACAAGTAGTTTCAGCGAAAATTGTGCTTTAGGAATAAATGATATAGAGCAAAATATAAGTTTAACCATTTTCCCAAATCCTGCAACCAGTATTGTAACTATAAAAACACCACAACTTATAGAGATTACAAAAGCTGAGTTATTTGATGTTTCAGGTAAGAAGTTGCAAACTTTAAAATCAGGAAGTGACACATTTAATATAAGCAATCTTAATGCTGGTCTTTATTTTATTTCTATAATAGTAAATCAAAACACTGTTGTTAAAAAATTAATAGTTAAATAGCACTATTAGGTTAATAACAAAATGTAATATAATTTTTTATATGTTAGACAATAAAATTTTTATCAAACAAGATATAATTTATTCTTTTCTAAATGTATATCTTGCTTGAAACTAACTAATATTTGCACTTTTTGAAAAATTATTTTGTCATATTGTTTTTTGTTTTTTCGTGGTTGAGTTTTTCACAAAATTCTTCAGAGATGGACAGCATGAAAACTGTAATTAAAACATCAAAAAACGATTCTGTAATTATGCTTACGTACGATAGATTACGTCGCATTACGTATTATTCAGACCCTAAAGTATCGCAACAATACACTTTAAAATTTCTTGAATTTGCAAAAAAACGTAAAGATTCTTTTGAAATAGCATTAGGAAATTTTTATTTAGGAAACTCTTATGTGGTAGAGCATAATTATGAGTATGCTTTAAAGCAGTATTTAAAATCTGCGAAATATTTTGAAACTGTTAAAGATTCGGCACGTCTTAGCTCAATTCTAAATGGCATAGGAGCCGCTTACCAAAATTATGGTAATGACTCTTTATCTTTAAAATATTATAAGCAGTCTCAACAAATAAGTAAATCGCGTGGTGATTTAAGGCGGAGTGCGTTTGCTCTAAATAATATTGGTAATATATATAAAAATCGAGGAGCATTGGATGTTGCAAAAACATACATGGAAGAAGCGGTTAATCATATAGAAACCACGAACCAATTACAATACATTATACCTATTTCTATTAATTTAGCTAATGTTTATACAGACCTCAAAGATTTTAATAAATCGACCAAAATTTACAACGAACTTTTACCTAAAATAGATACGCTAAAAGAGGTTTTTAGCCATGGAGCGATAATGAGAGGTTTAGGAAACTCAAACTTAGTAAGAGGTAATAATAAAAAAGCACTACATAATTTAAAACGGGCTTACAATATATACAGTAATTCTGGTTTTTTTGATGACAGATACGATATGATGCCAGATTTAATAAAGGCCTATGAGGTCAATAAACAATTTGCTTCTGGCTTAAAACTTTTTAATGAGTATAATACCATTAAAGATTCAATTTTCAATACTGAAAAAGATAAAAACTTAACAGAGGCCATTCAGAAATATGAAACTCAAAAAAAGGATAAAGAAATTATTCAACAACAATTATTATTAAAAAAGAAGCAAGTACAGTATAGTTATATGACTGGAATTGCAATTTTTCTTTTAGTAACATCAATCCTTACTTGGTTTATTTTGCAGCAGCGGCAGAAACGTAAAAATCAAGAAATAATAGCCTTAAAAAGAGAGCATCAAATTAAAACTTTAGAAAGTTTAATCGAAGGTGAAGAAAAAGAACGTTTACGTATTGCAAAAGAGTTACATGATGGTGTAAATGGCGATTTGTCTGCTATAAAGTATAAACTTACATCAATGCAAGAAATGAGCAATAAAATTATTGATGAGGCAGTAGAAATGATTGATAAATCTTGTAAACAAGTACGTGCTATTTCACATAATTTAATTCCCCCATCATTAGAAAGTTTTAATTTAGTTGAAGCTTCAGAAGAATATTGTCAAAACATGGATGTAACACACTCACAACAAATTAACTTTCAATATATAGGAGATGATTTTTCAATACCAAAAAATGCAGAAATAAATATCTTCAGAATCATTCAAGAGTTAGTAACTAATAGTATTAAACATGCTATGGCAACCGAAATAAATGTGCAGATGAGTTGTAGAAAAAATACTATTCAACTCACTATTGAAGATAACGGAAAAGGTTTTGATAAAAGTGAGGTTGTAACAGATGGTATTGGGTTAAAAAATGTGCAATCCAGAATCGATTATTTGCAAGGTACTATAGATTTAATATCTAACAAACAAGGTACATCTTATGCTATAGAAATTGAAACAGAGACACTTAATGATAACTAAAATTGCCATAACCGACGATCATGAAATGGTTCTTAAAGGTATCACTTCAATGCTTGTTAATACATCCGAAATTGAAATTGTAGGAACCTATGTAAATGCCCAAGAAACACTTGTAAATTTAGCTACAAACCTTCCAGACGTTTTATTACTTGATATAAATTTACCAGATATTAATGGTATTGATTTAAGTAAGCAATTATTAAAAAAATATCCAGAATTAAAAATTATAGCCTTAACCAATTTTGAAGATATTTCGTTTGTAAAACGAATGCTTAAAAACGGTGTACATGGCTATTTACTTAAAAATACAGATAAACTTGAACTTGTAGAAGCATTGAAAACAGTGCTTTCTGGAGAAATTTTTTTGCAAAAAGATATTCATAAAAAATTATTAAGTCAAACAACACGTCAAACAAAAAATAATAGCTTATTACCAAAATTGACCAGACGAGAACACGATGTGCTTACAGCAATCTCAGAAGAACTAACTACACAACAAATTTCAGAGAAACTATTTATTAGCCCGAAAACGGTAGAAACACATCGCATGAATATTATGAGTAAGTTAGGTGCTAAAAATAGTGTTGGCATTATAAAAATTGCAATAGAAAAAGAGTTGTTGTAATTATTTCCTTTTAGATTTGCATTTTAAACAGCGTTAAATGTCCAACACGATATATATTGGCTATTATTTTAAAGTAGAACCAATCATTCCAGCAGTAGAAATACTTATTGCTGAATTAGGTTATGCAGGATTTGAAAGCTTTGTAGAAACCGAAGAAGGAGTTACTGCCTATATTCAAAAAGAAGAATGGGACACTGCTATTCTTAAAGATGTACAAATTTTAAATTCTAATGAGTTTCAAATAGATTACACTTTCGAAGAGATTGAGCAAGTGAATTGGAATGAAGAGTGGGAGAAAAATTTTAAACCTATTGTTGTTGGTGATGCGTGTACAATAAGAGCGACTTTTCATAATACACCTAGCACTAAATATGATATTGTTATCGAGCCTAAAATGAGCTTTGGGACAGGGCATCATGAAACCACACACATGATGATTCAGCATATTATAAATAATGAGCTTACAAATAAGTCTGTGTTAGATATGGGTTGTGGTACTGGGGTTTTAGCCATTTTAGCAGAAATGAAAGGAGCAAAGCCTATTGATGCGATTGATATTGATAACTGGTGTTATACAAATAGCTTGGAAAATGTAGCGCGTAATAAATGTAAACACATTTCCGTTTACCAAGGTGATGCTAGTCTTTTAAAGAATAAAACCTATGATGTGGTACTTGCAAACATCAATAGAAATATTTTACTTAGTGATATTTCAAAGTATGCAAATTGTTTGCAAAAAAAAGGGATGTTATTTTTAAGTGGTTTTTATGAAAATGATATTCCAATTATCGAAGCAGAGTGTAATACAAATGGATTAAAACTTGAAGATAAGCTTAAAAGAAATAATTGGGTGTCGTTAAAATTTATAAATTGACAAATTAATTTGTCATTCCAGCGAAAGCTGGAATCTTAACTATAAAAAAATGAGTACAAAGGAAAAAATATCAGAGGATGTATTACTTGAAGAAGCTGTTGTAAAACAAAATGAGATAGTTTTATATAACGATGATGTAAATACGTTTGATCATGTTATTGACACACTCATTTATGCTTGCGAACACTCACCAGAGCAAGCCGAACAATGTGCCATTATTGTGCATCATAAAGGAAAGTGTACTGTAAAGACTGGTATTTATAACGATTTAGAGCCACGCTGTACATTGCTTTTAGAAGCTGGATTGAGTGCTGAAATTGTTTGATAATTACTTTAATATGGTAGGATTAATACCCTAACAAAGCTTTGCTTCTAAAATTAAAACCTCACAAAATAAAAAATTCCTAAAAATCTAAAAATCAGATTGATAGGAATTTAATTGTGACCTCGGCAGGATAAATTTATCATCAGTTTTAAACCTAAAACTGAGCAAATTCGACACTTTTCCACGTTTTTTACAACAAAAATCAACCAAAAATGGTCAGGAATGGACATAAGTGGTCAAACATGTGGTCAAACATTTTCTCCATTTTCAAAGGTTGTTTTAACTTTTAAAAACTAAAAAATGTAAAAGAATGAGAACAAATTTCAAACTGTGTAAATATCTGAATGAAAATAAACTTTGTCGGAATAAACGGGTACGACT
>JAADHG010000164.1 GCA_013151975.1 Chlorobiota bacterium
GCAGCTAAAACCTCATTTTTACCGTCATGGTCAAAATCATAATTTAGAAAAGTTGTAATTGGGGATACTTGTAATTGATTACTGAAAGGGACAAAAGTGAAATTACCGTTTTCATTTTTTAAATACCCAGATTGTAATACGTTTACTTCTAATATTCTTGCATTGTCCAATGTTTTTTTATCAAAAACTTCATTCATGGTTTTACCTGCAAAATCGTCATAAGTTGTGAATCTTTTCTTAATGCTAACAATTTGACTAGAAAGTTCATCTAAACCTAGTAGTGGATAATACTTGCCATTTTTCTCTGTAGCAACTATGGTTTCTGTACTACCATTTTGATCAAAGTCAGAATAGTACATTTTCATCGGATATTTGTCTGATGCTTTAAACTTTGTATTAATACCCCAATTTCCAAGAAGATAATCCATGTCGCCATCACCATCTATATCAAAAGGGATTATACTTTGCCATAAGCCTTGAAGGTTTTTATTTAAGGGAAATACTTCATTTAAAGTTCCATTATTATTTTTAAAGAATTTGGGTTGCATCCATTCGCCAACAACAATTAAATCTTTTACTCCATCATTGTCAAAATCATCCCAAACGGCATCAGTTATCATTCCTGCATTTTGTAATTCTTTATTATTCTGTAAAGAGAAATTACCTTTGTCGTTAATTAAAATATACGAATTAGGTATTTTTCCAAAGTCGTTTGATACAACATTGCTACCTACAAAAAGGTCTATATCACCATCATTATCAATATCGTTAGGTTTAATTACTGAAGCATTTTCGAAATATTCTGGAAGCGTAGAAGATTCAAATTTTGAATCTTTTTGAATATAATAACTATCTAATAATGGTGTTGTTTTATTATAAAAATCGGCACCTCCAGAGCCCAAAAATAAGTCGTTTCTCCCATCATTGTTAAGATCAGCAATTATAGCTGCAACATCTTCTTTAATAGAATCATTGGTAATGTTAGCCATCTTATTTTCAATATATATAGAATCTGTTTGTAAATAAATTTTTGAAGATTTGTTTTTAGAACCTCCAAAGAAAACATCTTCTTTGCCATCATTATTAATATCGCCTATTGCCGTTGCTGGACCACGATCTGATACCATGTAAGGAATAAGTTTTTGCCTGTTGAAGTCAATATAATTATCTTCTTTATGCGTAAAATTTATACCTAAATTACCTTCAACTTTTTTGAATAAAATCTTAGATTTTGGTTGAAGGGAATTATAATCAAATGGTTTTGTGTTTTTAGGACTAATAGACAATGTTTGATTAGTAGCCACGTTTTTTAAGACCTGAAAAGTTTTATTAGACCATATTATCATAATTGAATCAATCGTTTTTAGTTTTCCGTATCCAAAGTGAATTATGGGTTCTGAAGATGATTGAAATCCTCTTGCAGTATATAATTCTTTATATTGAAGTTTACCGTTATGGTATGAGAACACTTTAGTCCCAATGCCAAACTTGTTTGGTTTTTTATAATTAAATTTCAGTTTTAAATAATTGGCTTTGTCATTAGTTTTATTAATATACAAGGAAGCTGGACTATTAATATTATTTACTACCAAATCTATATCACCATCGCCATCAAGATCTCCCAAAGCAGTAGCACCTGAAACAAGGCTATCTTTAACAATCCAATCACCAGATTTATCTTGAAAAACTATATTATCGCTACCTTTAAAAATATAATTATGAACTTTACCTGATGGCATCATATTAATAGCTTCCTGATCTACTAATTTGGTATTGTTTATTTTTTTTGCGATTTGTTCATTTGAAACAAACTTAATAAAGTCTAGGTTATTTGGGCGTTTAGGGATTCCGTTAGAAACAAATAAATCTTGCTCACCATCTTGGTTATAATCTGCAAAAAGCCCGCTCCAGCTCCAATCTGTTGCTGCAACACCACTCATTAAAGCAGTTTCAACATAACTACTATTGGGTTGGTTAATCTGCAACATGTTTCTGGTAAATTGATAATGATATCCATATTTTTCTACACGTAACTTTAGAATCTGTAAACTCTCATCTCCTTCTGAAGATTTTAAAACTTTTTCATCTTCTGGAAGCATATCAAAAGATATAATATCTGGCCAACCATCGTGATTGATATCTGCCACATCGTTTCCCATTGAAAACCGTGTAGTATGTCCAAAATATTGTTTTAAACTTTCGGTAAAAGTGCCATCTCCATTGTTGAGGTAGTAATAATCATCTTCATGAAAATCGTTACCAACATAAATATCAGGGTAACCATCTTGATTAAAATCGGCAGTTGCCACACCTAGACCGTAACCATTAACACCTCCAAAAATTCCTGCTTCTTCGCTTACATCAGTAAATTTATCGCCATCATTACGCATTAATTTATCACCCGTTTGGTAGTTTCTTTTGTTTCGCAAATTGGATCGTCCAAAAGATTCTTGTGTATGTACAGCGTGATTGAGAATATACATATCTAAATCACCATCTAGATCGTAATCTAAAAATAAGGCAGAAGAGCTAAACGATTCAAAATCCAATCCGTATTTAGCAGCACTTTCAGTAAATGTTAAATCTCCATTATTAATGTAAAGTTCATTAAATCCAATAAAACCATTAATACCTACTACTGCACACACATAAATATCTAAAAGACCATCTCCATTAACGTCTCCCATGATAGTACCTGTGTTCCAAGAACTATTTCCTTCAACATTAGCTTTTTGGGTTATATCTTCAAATTTCAGATTACCTTTATTAAGAAATAACTTGTTTTTAACTTGATTGCCTGAAAAGAAAATATCAGGAAGGTCATCATTATTGATATCACCAATAGCTACACCTCCACCATTATAGAAATAGAGATAATCTAAAATATTGAGATCATCTGTTTCAGTTATTGTATTGGTAAAAGTAATACCTGTTTTTTTAGATGAGGGATTCTCAAACAACGAGCCACCTTTATTACTACAACCAGTAAACAAAATCAAGGTTATAATATATATTATATGTCTATTCATTAAATGTAAATATTTTTGGTTTTTCATCGTTTATAGCAGTAATTATATATGTTTTACCATTTTTATCTTTAAATTGTTTTATATGCTTTATTTCATTTCTTATAAAGAAGCCACTAGCATCATAATTTTGCCAAGTAAAATCTGAATTCCCATTGCCTAATAATGGTGGAG
>JAADHG010000300.1 GCA_013151975.1 Chlorobiota bacterium
GCAACACATAATTATTCTCAGCATCAAAAATATGGACATCTGGAGATTTTGCGCTAATAGATTCTGCTATTTCTTTTATGAATTCATTTTCAATAAGAATATCTCCATTAAAAATGCGTCCTTCGTTAACTATCTTAGCGTTTTTTATAAGTACTGTCGAACCTTTCATTTTATATCCTTCCAAATAAACTTTTAAACTTCATAGAAATCACTCCAAATATAGCTTCTGAAATTATGCCTCCACTTAACTTCGATTCTCCTTTTGTTCTGTCTGTGAAAATCACTGGAATCTCACTAATTTTAAAACGCTTTAAATGAGCTTTAAATTTCATTTCTATTTGAAACGCATAACCTATAAATTTAATTTTATCCAAATCTAAACTTTCCAAAACTGCTCTTTTATAACATACAAATCCAGCGGTAGTATCATGTATTTTCATACCTGTAATTACGCGAACATATATAGATGCTAAATAAGACAATAATACTCGTGACATTGGCCAGTTAACAACATTTACGCCCTTAACATATCTGGACCCAATAGATACATCTGCACCATCAATATGGCATGTATTATACAATCGCTCTAAATCGTTGGGGTTATGCGAAAAATCGGCATCCATCTCGATGATGTATTTATAATTTCGTGCTAAACACCATTTAAATCCATGAATATATGCTGTTCCAAGACCAGACTTTTCTTGACGTATTTCTAAGAATAAACGGTCTTCAAACTCCTTTTGTAATACTTTTACTTTAAGACCTGTTAAATCTGGCGAATTATCATCAACCACAAGAACATCAAAAGCTTTTTCTAAACGAAACACCGCTCTTATTATCGCTTCGATATTTTCTATTTCGTTAAATGTTGGAATAATGACAATAGCGTCCTGCATCAAAAAAAAGATTTTAGCAAAAGTAAGTTATTTGAAGCATTAATTTTATAGAAATATTCTTCATAATTTAGCAAAATGTTACGCGAAATAATATCTAACGACTGGTTTACCCTATTAATTGTTTTAAGCTTATGTGTTTTGGCTATAGCAAAATATACGTACTCCAAAAGATTTAATGATTTTTTATGGGTTGTAGGTAATTCTAAGTATTTAAAAATTTATTCCAGAGAACAAAAATTTATAGATTGGTTTGATGCTTTATTGTTTTTCAATTTAATACTTTCTATTTCCCTCTTTTCGTTTTTAAGTTATAATACATTAGTGGCAACTATTGCTTTTAACATTCTTCTTTTTTTAAAAATCTTACTAGGCATAGGTGCCTTAATACTAATTAAAGTACTCCTTGAACGTTTAATTGGCAGCCTTTTTGAGATTGATGCTCTTATTGATTCATATATATATCAAAAAACAAGCTATAAAAATTACATAGGGTTAGTCCTATTGCCCATTAATATTCTTCTCATATTTACCCTCCAGCCTAAACCTTCAATAATATATACAATCTTAGGGCTTTTGTTTATAATAAATTTAATTGGTTTTATCACATCATTCAAAACACATCAAAAACTTATAATAAACAACTTTTTCTATTTTATTTTGTATCTTTGCGCTCTCGAAATTGCACCTTACATCATTTTATATAAACTACTTATTGATAGTTAATATAAAGTAAAAAGACAAATCGGCCTATGAAAGTGAAAACAATTTTGGTGTCTCAACCAGAGCCTAAAGTAGAAAATTCTCCCTATTTTGACCTACAAGAAAAGCAACGTGTAAAGATTGATTTTAGACCATTTATTCATGTTGAAGGAGTTTCTGCAAAAGAAATACGTCTAGAAAAAGTTGACCTAAATAATTACTCTGCTATCATTCTTACAAGCAGAAATGCTGTAGATCACTTTTTTAGAGTTGCTGATGAAATGCGATTCAAGGTTCCTGATGCTTTGAAATATTTTTGTCAATCGGAAGCTGTGGCGTACTATTTACAAAAATATGTAGTGTACCGAAAACGAAAAATTTATGTTGGCAAACGTACATTCTCTGAATTATCTCCTTTAATTAAGAAGTATAAAGATGAAACATTTTTATTGCCTTCAACAGATAAGCTTAAACCAGAAGTTCCTAAAATATTAAATGATTTAGGTGTTAATTGGAAGCAATCTACTTTTTACAAAACAGTAATTAGTGATTTATCCGATTTGGCGAATGTGTCTTATGACGTTTTAGTGTTCTTTAGTCCTTCAGGAATAGATTCATTGTTTCATAATTTTCCAGATTTTAAGCAAAATGAAACACGTATTGCTGTATTTGGAAATACTACAATTAAAGCTGTCGAAAACAAAGGATTAAGAGTAGATATTTCTGCTCCAACGCCAGAAACACCTTCAATGACAATGGCTCTGGAAAAATATATACAAACAGCTAATAAAAAGTAGTTATACAACGACATAAAAAAAGCGTGATTTTAATTAAAATCACGCTTTTTTTATTTTGAACTTATTTTTATCTCACTTTAGGTGCTCCAGCAAGAATGTCTTCATTAGCATAACTTTCAAATTGTTTAAAATTTTCTTTAAACGATTTGGCTAATTTATCGGCTGTATTATAGTAACCTTCATCATCATTCCAAGTTTTTCTTGGGCTTAGAACTTCCGTTGGCACATTAGGGCAAACTCTAGGTTGTTCTACTCCAAATATAGAGTGCACATGGTAATTGCCTTTATTTGCTGCTTCTAATTCCCCATTCATCGCTGCGGTAATCATAGCTCTGGTATACTTTAATTTCATTCGACTACCAACACCATAAGGCCCACCAGTCCATCCTGTATTAACCAACCAAACATTTACATCTGCTTCTTGCATCTTTTTACTTAACATCTCAGCGTATTTAGTTGGGTTTAATGGCATAAAAGGCGCCCCAAAACATGCTGAAAACGATGGTAACGGCTCGTCTATACCCTCTTCAGTTCCTGCTACTTTTGCTGTATATCCTGAAATAAAATGATAGGCAGCTTGACCTGGAGTTAACTTTGAAATTGGAGGCAACACACCAAACGCATCTGCTGTTAGGAAGAAAATATTTTTAGGATTCTTTCCTATGGATGGTTTTTGAATATTCTCAATATGATAAATTGGATAACTTACCCTTGTGTTTTGAGTTATAGAAGTGTCTTCAAAATCTACATCACCATCATCATTCATAATTACGTTTTCAAGAATGGCTCCTTT
>JAADHG010000241.1:0-1610 GCA_013151975.1 Chlorobiota bacterium
TTAATGAAACTAACTAAATACTTTTTCACCATGGCTTTGTGCACAATCATGGTAACTTCTGCATTTGCCCAAGATTATTTTTTTAAAAACAAAGTGCCTTTTAATTCTAATATTCCTTCTCCTGAAGCTTTTTTAGGATATCCCATTGGAGAGCAACATACAAGGCACGATCAAATTGTTGCATATTTAACTAAACTTGCCGAACTTTCAGATAGAGCATCTATTACAACCTATGGTGAAACTCACGAACACCGTAAACTGGTAATACTAACCGTTACAACTTCAGAAAATTTGAACAATTTAGACGCTATAAAAGCTGAACATCTAAAATTTGTAAACCCAAATTTAAATCCAACAAACTATAATGATGTACCCATTTTTGTACAATTAGGTTATAACGTTCATGGTAACGAACCTTCAAGTTCTGAAGCTGCTTTATTAACAGCATATACTTTGGTGGCATCAAATAGTCCTGAAGTAAAAAATTATCTGGAAAATGCCGTTATTTTTATTGATCCAACTATAAATCCCGATGGACGTGACAGGCACACACAATGGGCAAACCAGTATAAAGCTAATGAATTAGTATCTGATGGAAATGATGCCGAACATAACGAAGCGTGGCCAAGAGGAAGAACAAATCACTATTGGTTTGATTTGAATAGAGATTGGTTATTGGCTGTAAATCCTGAAAGTCAAGGCAAACTAAAATGGTATCACAAATGGTATCCAAATGTAGTGACCGATTTCCATGAAATGGGCACCAATAGCAATTACTTTTTCGAACCTATGAAACCCATTGGCTCACAAGATCCCATTATGCCAAAAGAAAATTATGAAACTTTAAATGATTTATTCGCCCCTTATTTTACAGAGGCTTTAGATAATATTGGCTCGTTTTATTACACCAAAGAATCTTTTGATGGCACCTACCCTGGTTATGGTTCATCCTATCCAGATTTACAAGGCGGACTTGCTTTATTATTTGAACAAGCGAGTTCTAGAGGGCATCTTCAAGATACCGATTACGGAACTATCTCGTTTGCATTTACCATACGTAACCAATATACATCAAGCATTGCGACCATAAAAGCTGCTGTTGAAAACAAAGCCTATTTGAGACAGTATCAGCAAAAGTTTTTTAAGTCTGCAATGACTCAAAAAACAAAAACAGGATTTAGTGCTTATGAATTTGGAGATGCTTATGATATGAATAGAAATAAAGCCTTTATTGACGAACTCCTTATTCATAAAATTAAAGTATATAAAAAAGGGGATAAATATGTTGTTCCCTTAAAACAACCTCAACATCGTATGGTACAAACCATGTTTGAAACCTATAATAAATATCGTGATAGTGTATTTTATGATGCCTCTGCTTGGAGTGTTGCCAACTTTTACAACATACCCTACAAAGGATTAAAGACGTCTAGTTTAGGAGAAGAAATTACATCAACTAATCATCTGGTAAACGTATCTAAAGTACAACAATCTAATTACGCTTACATTATTGATTGGGATGATTATAATGCACCAGCAGCTTTGTATTACATACAATCAAAAGGTGTAAAAGTAGCTTCTGCATTCAAACGGTTTTCAATTAAAACTTC
>JAADHG010000241.1:1686-4863 GCA_013151975.1 Chlorobiota bacterium
AACGAAGTTTACAAAATTGTTTCAGAAGCACAAAGCAAATATAACGTGCCAATGTATGCTACTAATAGTGGCTTTAGCACTAAAGGCATTGACTTAGGAAGCAACAACTTTAAAGCACTCTCTAAACCAAAAGCTGCTTTATTAATAGGTAATGGTATAAGCTCTTACGAAGCTGGTGAAGTTTGGCATTTACTAGACACAAGAGTAGATATGCCAATTACTAAATTACTAATGCGAAATTTTTATAGAGTCAATTTAGATAAGTATAATACCTTAGTTATGGTATCTGGAAGTTATAAACAATTAGACTCCATACAGCGACAAAAATTAAAACAGTGGACTGCTAAAGGAAATACCTTAATCACCATTGCTGGAGCTTCAAAATGGATTATTGATAAAAAATTAGTTAAAGAAACACTTACTAAAAAACCTAAAGATAAAGACAACGACAAATCGCCTAAAAAAGTAGACCGGTTACCTTATGTTGATGCATCGGCAAATATTGGCAAAAAGCGTGTTGGTGGTGCTATTTTTGAAGTAGATTTAGATATCACACATCCCTTAGGGTTTGGATATCGTTCAGCGTTGCTTCCAGTATATAAAAATAATAATGTGTTTATAAAGCCAAGTAAAAACGCATATTCAACAGTAGCAAAATATACTAAAAACCCACATATTGATGGGTATATTTCCAATGAGAATCTCAATGTTTATTTAAAACCTTCAGCGTCTTTAATAGTAAGTCCAATTGGAAAAGGAAGAGTTATCCTATTTGCCGACAATCCTAACTTTAGAGGTGCTTGGTATGGCACGAATCGTTTATTTTTAAATGCGCTATTTTTAGGAAATAAAATAACTCTCCCGAAAGAACGTAGTAATTAATACAACCATCATTATGAAAAAACTAACTCTCCTATTCTCATTAGTATTTGTTCTCAATGGATTTGCTCAGGATAATTATCTTGGCGAAGGTCCTTTTTCTCAACTTATTATTAGAGGTGTAATGCTCATTAATGGTGATGGTTCGCCACCTCGTGGACCAATGGATATTGTTGTAGAAAACAACAAGATTGTAAACATGCAAATTGTTGGATATCCAGGTGTGAAAATTAACGAAGATAAGCGACCAAAACTAAAACAAGGAGGTCACGAATTGGATGCGAATGGTATGTACCTACTTCCTGGTTTTATTGATATGCATGGTCATATTGGTGGAGATGCTCAAGGCGCAAATTCTGAATACGTATTTAAATTGTGGATGGCACATGGAGTAACTACCGTTAGAGAACCAAGTGGAAGAGGTATTGATTACACCAACGAATTAAAACGGAAGAGTAATGCTCACGAAATTGTAGCACCACGTATTTTTGGATATACTGCATTTGGGCAAACTGGTGGTTCTTTCAATCCTTTAAATGATGCACCAATTACCACTCCTGAAATGGCGAGAACTTGGGTGCGTGCTAATGCTAAAAAAGGTGCCGATGGTATTAAGTTTTTTGGAGCTGAACCTGAAATTATGGCTGCAGCTTTAGATGAAAATAAAAAATTAGGTTTAGGCTCTGCATGTCATCATGCACAAATAAGTGTAGCCCGTTGGAATGTTTTAAATTCTGCAAGGGCTGGACTTACCTCAATGGAACATTGGTATGGTTTGCCTGAAGCTTTATTTGATGATAGAACGGTTCAAAATTATCCTTTAGATTATAATTATCAAAACGAGCAACATCGTTTTGAAGAAGCAGGGAAATTGTGGAAACAAGCTGCAAAACCGTATTCAGAGCATTGGAATGCTGTAATGAATGAGCTATTAGAACTCGATTTCACCTTAGATCCAACCTTCAATATTTATGAAGCTAGTCGTGATTTACAACGTGCGCGTCGTGCAGAATGGCATGAAGATTATACCTTACCTTCACTTTGGAAATTTTATGAACCCAGTAAAATAAGCCATGGTAGTTATTGGCATTTTTGGGGAACTGAACAAGAAATTGCCTGGAAAGAAAATTTTAAACTTTGGATGACTTTCGTCAATGAATATAAAAACAGAGGTGGACGTGTAACCGTTGGAACAGATTCTGGATTTATCTATCAACTATATGGTTTTGCATATCCTAGAGAACTAGAATTATTACGCGAAGCAGGATTTCACCCCTTAGAAGTTATTCGTGCAGCCACTTTAAATGGTGCTGAAGCTTTAGGATGGGATGATAAAATAGGCTCTGTTCAAATAGGTAAATTAGCAGATTTTGTTATTGTAGAGGAAAATCCGTTAGTAAACCTAAAAGTATTGTATGGTACTGGAGCTATTAAGCTAACCAAAGACAATGAAGTTGTAAGAGTTGGCGGTGTAAAATACACGATAAAAGACGGTGTTATTTATGATGCAAAACGTTTGTTAGCAGATGTAAAAGCAATGGTTGATGCTGAAAAAGCAAAAACAAATTGGAAATTAAAGCAACCAGGTATAAAAGACAAATATTAAAATATTTTTTTTGAATTAAATTAATTCAATTATTTATAACGTTTTCCGTGTTTAATTACCATATCAACATTTTGCAATAGACTAATATATCTTAACACATCACCTTTAACCGCTATAATATCTGCATATTTACCTTCAGTTATAGTCCCAACACTATTTTCAACTCCCATCCATTTTGATGGCCAGTAAGTTGCAGCGCGAATAGCGTACATTGGGTCAATTCCAAATTCATTTACCCATACATCAAGCTCATTCCATGTAGATTGACTATGAAACTTCATAGGAATTCCGCTGTCGGTTCCAATCATAAGTACTACTCCTGAATCCATAAGTTGCTTTATTTTAGTTTTCAATGTAGGCTTGCGAATTGGAGTAAGTTGAAAATAGGGTAGCCTATCTTTATTCTTAAAGCTATTCTTAATATCGTTAACTATAGAGTCAGGTAATCCTCTATGCCATGAATCGTTATCCAAACTCTCTCCATTGTCTCTTACATATTCGTAGTTATATAAGCCTTCAACTGTAGGACACCAGTAAAGTGGTCCTAAGTTCATTTGTGCTGTGCGTTCTCTAATCAATTCAATTATATCATCGGGATATTTTGGAGCAGAGGACAAACCGGTATGCTCAAAACTATCAACACCTGCCCAAAGCCCCAATCTTATTTCATTGGGTCTATGACCATGAGCTAC
>JAADHG010000216.1 GCA_013151975.1 Chlorobiota bacterium
ATTTTTTCTGCATTCTCAATTCTTCCCACAAGTTCTGGAAAGTAATCAGCGAGCGTTTTATCCAAAGACAAACGTTTATCATTTACCAATTTAGTGATAGCAACAGCAATATATAACTTACTGATACTGGCAATTTTGAATAAGGCTTGCGAATCGGCAGGTATTTTGTTTTTTTTATCTTTCCAACCACCTGTATAAAATTCTGGTGGTTTTCCTGCTTCGTCCACATAGACAATAATCCCATCAAATCCATGACCAATGGCGTCATTTACTTGTTCTTGAACCGTATCTGGTAGTGGTAATATCCAAGCCCATACCAAAATCCATGGCACGTAGAACAAGGAGATTATGGTTCCAATAAATAATACTATTCTAAGTGTTCGTTTTGTTTGTTTCTTTGTCATACTGTTTCAGGATGGGTTAAAACCCGTATTAACTATAGCCATTATTGTGCGTAGTTATTTTTTGTCATTCCTAATTATTTCACCTTCTTTCATTACAAAATGAACTGTATTTATTGACTCAATATCTTTAAGTGGGTTGTTTTTAACTGCGATAATATCAGCATAGTAAGTAGGCTCCAAGATCCCTCTTTCTTTGTCAATGCCTAAAAGTTCAGCAGCTTTAATTGTCATTGTCTGCAAAATATATGAAGCTGGTATTTCTGCTGCTTTCCAAGTTTCCAATACTTTCAGGCTGGATTGTACTCGGTTTAATCCCGGAAGGTCAATAATTATATCTGTTCCAAATGCCATTGGAGTCCCAATTTTATAGGCTCTTTTAAGTCGGTCAACTAACTGGTCTGTCCATTCTCTAGCTGTTTTTTCTCCAACGCCATAAGCAAAATTATTGTCATATGAAAAATCTGTGCCTACTAAAAAAACCCCCTTGTCCTTCATTAGTTGAAGTTGTTCATCGTTTAAATTATCACCATGTTCAATTGCGGCTGCACCACCTAGTATAGCATTAGTTGCAGCTATTCCTTCAGTCACAACATGCACCGTTACTTTTATACCATATTTTTGGGCTTCATCGACCGCTGCTTTAATATCTTCTTCATTATAAGTTCCGTTATCACCAGTTACCATTTTTATGACTGTTGCACCATAGTAGATATTTTTCCTCACGGCCTTTTTTATTTCATCAGGGGTGTCTGCATCAATATACTCAAATTGCCATAAGCCCTCATTATCTGGATTGATGTTCTTGGTTTGTCCTCCAAAAGGGGCAATAATTTTTCCTGCATATATGATTGTCGGCCCTTTTATCCATCCATATTTAATTGCTTTGATAATATCGGCAGTTGCATAATTGCCATCGTTCCCGATTTCTTTGATTGTTGTAAATCCATTGTCTAAAAATTGTTTAGCTACTACCGACCCCCTTATGGCTCGCAGGGCATTGCTTTCACGCACATAATTCGTGGTAATTGAATTTCTCTGTAAATGAGCAGTATTGGATGTTACATGAACATGGCAATCCATCAACCCAGGAAGTACCCACGAATCGGAAAGGTCTATTATTTTATCATTTTTACTGAACTTCGGGTTAGTTCCTACCTCTTTTATTTTTCCTTGTTTAATAACAATGATTTGGTTCTCTAACATTTTTCCATTTCTGGAGTCATAAAAATGACCTGCTTTAATTACAGTGTTTTGTGCATTAATTGTAAAAGATGTGATAATACATAGAAATAAAAATTTGATGAATTTGGTCATTATGATATGTTTTTTTAATGGATTTCGTTGGTTTTTAATTGCACACAACGTGCTTGGTTATGATTTCGTTGCGTGAAAACCCGCTAGGATTTTCCGATTAAGAAACCAAGATAGTAAAAATGCGAGGGATTTCGTAAGTAGGCGTGTACTAGCAATTATTTTTATACGTTGTGCTTTCGTTATTTATTGTTTTATTTTTTCTTCTAATTGTTTTAAAATGATCTTTGCTTCAGAATTAAAGGCTTCTAGTTTTGGAATGTAAATAGTATAATTAAGCAAATAATAATTTGCGACTCTATTTTTATAATCCTGATTGTTTAAAGCATATTCTATAAATTCATCATTATTTCGTTCGGTTATAAAATCTGAATACCATTTATAATTGTCCTTCCAATTATTAACATTGTTTGCAACATCGTTTCCTCTTAAACCATCATCAACAGAAAGTTTGGCTAGTTGTTTTGTGTAAAACTGTACAATGTCATTTGATAAACTACCAGCGTTTATCTTAAAATTATTTAAGAGATTATAGCCTCTGGTTTCAATTGTTAGGTCAGGATTTCCAATTATAAGCCATTCACAACCATCACAGATTTTATAATCTTCTTTGGTCATTAAGCCATCCAATATTTTATTAAAAATAGGTTCTATTTCTTTTTTACTTTTTAAAATGATATTAATATCTGTAATATCATTTTTTAAATCTTCAATAATAATTGTGTAAATGTTTTTTAAGGCTTGCTTCTGCAAACGTTTTTCATTCCAATTATTAATGGAAAGTGCAATCAAAATTCCAATAACGACAAGTATGATTTCACCAATAGCATATTTTAGATACTTTCCAGTTTTACCTTCTGAAAGTAAATTTTGTCTTATTTTTCTAAAGAATTTTATCATTGGTTAGTTGTTTGTCATAATGAAGCACAACGTCACGGCTATGCTTCTGTTGTGGACTAAATTAGCCAAATTTTTCCACTATTAATTAATTTTTTAAACTAGCTCCTACATTGATAATATGCTGATCCACAATAGTATATAATCATTGTTGGGCTTAGTTGTTATTCGTATCCGTGTTTCTTCTTCCAATCCGAAATATCGACTTTGTCAATTTCATCTAATCTTTTTTGCTCGTATTTATTTATTGAATAATTGATAAAAAGAAACCAAGCAATAAAGCTAAGCAATTAAGTATATCCGTTGTTAGGCTTTCGTTATTTTTAGACGTTCTGACAGTTATCTTTAGAGGTAGGAATACATTCGATTTGTGCCTTTTCAATTTTATCAATAATCATCATCTTCATTTCATTTAAATCTTTTATCTTTTCATCAATTCTATTCAACTTTTCTGTCACCTTTATTGCCATTAATTCACAGGTAGCAATATTCATATCAAACATCTCCAATATCTCTGCAATTTCGTTTAGGGTAAAGCCGAAACCTTTAGCTTTTTTT
>JAADHG010000098.1 GCA_013151975.1 Chlorobiota bacterium
AGGGCCACCTCCTAAATAAGCAGCAACAGTTCTATGTCTTTGCCATGTAGCAGCGTACAGTATATCAGGGTTGTTAGGATCAACCACCAAATCTGTGGCACCTACCCATTCACTATCTCCAAGCGTACGTTTCCAACTTTTTCCTCCATCAATAGATTTATAAACTCCACGCTCTCCGCCTTTAGTCCAAAGTGGCCCTTGTGAAGCGACCCAAATAATATCTGAATTTTCTGGATGTACGATTATTTTAGATAAGTGTTCAGAATTTTTTAATCCCATATTCTTCCATGTTGTACCATCATCATAGCTTACATAAATACCATCACCAATGGCAACATGACGCCCACCTACATTTTCTCCTGTACCAACCCAAATGGTATGCGAATTATTAGGGTCAATAGTGCCACAGCCTATAGAATAGGAGCTTTGTTTATCGAATATTGGTTTCCATGTGGTTCCAGAATTAGTCGTTTTCCATACACCGCCTGAACCTACAGCAACGTACCAAATATTTTCATTATCTGGGTTAATAGCTATATCAGCAATTCTCCCTGAGGTCATTGCTGGTCCAATGTTTCTCAACTTTAATCCACTAAAGGTGTCTTCGTTAATAGTTTGTGCTTGTCCAAAAATTGTCATTCCTATGATGCAAAACCATAAAAATGAACTTTTTAAAATTTTAGTCATGATTGAAAAATTTATACTTCTGAGTAAGAAAGTAATTAGTATTAGTTAGTTATTATAGGTAATTTTATTTGTGATGGGTATCTTGATGAATGATGTATTTTATTATGTGCAATAATACCTTCGGTTTCATCATAATTATTCCCTCCTGTGTTTAAATTACGTGCAAAACGCGGAAAATTACTACTTGAAATTTCAATGCGAATACGATGTCCCTTTTTGAAGTAATTACTGGTTGACATTGGCGTTAAATCTACTTTATAGACCTTTCCTTTTTCCATAAAGACTTCTTTATCATAACCTTCACGATAGCGTACGCGTTGTATGGTTTCATCCAAATTATAAGCTTTTCCATCTGGAGAAACATCAATTATTTTTATTGTAAAATCGGTATCTTTTACATCAGATGACACATATAATGTAGATTCTATAAATCCTGAAACTTCGATCCCTTCCTTAAGAACATCACTGGTGTAAACCAAAATATCGTTTCTGGTTTCCATTTGTTGCTGGTCAAATGCACCACCTTTTACTGCATTTCCTGTACAACACACATTACCGCCATACGATGGTACGGGTTGCATAGGATTATATGTAAAACTATCAGGATTATCCTTTTTAGGTTTCTTAGCCATTAACTTTCCGTCACCAAAAAAACTATTCGCGTTACCGCCACTATTTAGGTAGAATGTTGTCATTTTAGATTTTTCAGGTGGCCAAGTATCTGATGATTGCCATTTGTTAATTCCCATAGTATAGTATTGTACTCTAGGTGTTTTGGCTTTAAAATCGTTTTGTTCTCCTTTCAACCATAAATCGAACCATGCATAAATTTGTTCGCTATAATTTAATCTAGCATCACCAACATTTCGTTCTCCAACTATGGTGTTTTCAGTTGCTCTGGTATAAGCACAATGTAACGTTGGTGCAATTACTAAATATTGATTATCTCTAATTGTAGCATCTTTAGAATTGTTTCTAACATGATTAAACAGTTTTAAATTAGGCGTTATAGACACATCGTACCATGACGCAAACCAAAAACTTGGTACTCCAATTTCCATATTATCATGATAAATACCACCTTTAAACCAATCTGGATCGTTTGGCTTACGACGAATCATTTTATCAAAGATTTCCTTTTTCCCATTAATATTTTTTAGGATGTCTTGAAGTGGTAAATGCTTTAACGCTTCAGCCATATCTACACGAGGATTTTCAGGTGCTAAATCGTAAAATCTAGAAATACGAATTAAATCTTCTTGTGTTGCACCAGCAGGAATTCTTGGTTTGAATTTATCTTGTTCAACACCATATAACCAAGAAAAAAACAACATTTGTTCAACACCTCCACGATACCAATTGCCTTGTTCATTAATATCTCCAACTCTCCCAACTCCCGCACCAAAACCTTGTGGTACCATTGCAGCATGCGATGGATGGTCTAGTGCTGCGACAGCCATTTGCCACTCAGCAGTAGAAGAGCAACCATAAGTGCCAATTTTTCCATTAGACCACGATTGGTTTTTCATCCAGGTAAACGCATCGTAACCGTCGGTTAATGGTACTCCTAAAATATCCCACTCGCCTTCAGAAAAATAACGCCCACGTTCATTTTGTACAACATATGCATAACCACGTTTTACAGCTTCGTAAGCTTGTTGCGCAGTACGAGTGCGTTGTTTCCCATCTCCCCAAGAATTAAAGTTATAAGGTGTTCTGGAAAAAATTATAGGTACTTTCTTATCAGTTTTAGGTCGGTAAATATCTGTTGCCAAACGAATACCATCTCGCATTGGCATCATTACTTTTTGGTTAATAATTGCAATGTCATTAAGCTTATTAAGAATTTCGTCTTGTGCATGTAGGTTAGATGTGATAGTAAAAAAACATGCAAGTGTAGAGAATATAAGAATTACTCGCTTTTTCATTATGTAAAATTTTGGTTGGTTAGTTAATTAATCTTAAAAGTAGGTAAATCAATTAATACAATAAAGCCAGATTAAATTTTTAACAAAAAAGAAAGTGGATATAGGGAAACTACTCTGGTAATCTGCCGTGGATAGTTTCAAAGATGTTATCAAAATTACCACGTAAATAGGAACGCAGTTTTCGCTTATAATCATCTTTTAACCACTCCACAAAATTAAATGTACTCTTACTAATACATTTGGTATAGCGATGTATTCTATGGTCTATATCGTCATCTAGTAGTTTCATTAAAATCAAAGCGTCATAAACATCCTCACTGTTTTCTGTACATATTTTAGCATGATGTTCAATAGATCGTTCTAAAACCACTTTTGAAGACTCTCCGCTTCTAATAGATTCCGTATACGTTTTAGTAATATCAAAATACACCTCATTAGAATTAACAAATTGTTCTCTAACTTCCGGTGGCATTTCGTATCTAAAATTACTCTCTAATTCCTCATCATTGAGTAAGCCAT
>JAADHG010000226.1 GCA_013151975.1 Chlorobiota bacterium
CATCTGGTAATTTATATTCATAATTATAAGGGTTCCAATATTCCCATACAATTTCATTTTCGGGAGTCACTTCTATAAAACGTCCTTTTGCACCAGAAGTAATTAATGTATTTCCATTGTTTAATCGTTGAGCTCCAGAAATAAATGCTGAATAGAAAGAATATTTATCTGGTGCTGTATATGTCCAAGTCGGCTCTGAGGGTTCATAAGTACCATCCTCTGAAATTTTATAAGTGCCATCCTCATTTTTGGTCGGCGTAAATTCATATACTGCACTATAATTTCCAATGTCAGCAATTGAAACCTGTGGATCAGGATTAGGAGACATAAGTGCCGCAAATACCGATGGTAATTTGTTATTAGGGTTTACAATATCATTATTAAATACCGTTAAGTTTCCAGCTCCAGGATAACCTTTAGGAACCCATTTAATATCATGTTGACCAAAAAGTTTTTGGTCCTCATTAGTCCCTTTTCCATAATTGGCAGGATTTCCCCATCTAAATAATAAATCGCCTGCACTCCCTTTAGCTTCTTCTGTGGTAGTGTTATGATCTATAATATATATTTCATGAAAATGAGGAATACTTATTACAATTTGGTCTAACTCTGGATTATAAGAAATCGCATTTACATGTGATATGTCTGATGTTTGGTTATCGACAGTTGCATTAGAAGTGGCAAACCCCATTTTTTTCATACCTGCTATTTGCTCTTCTGTCATTGGTGGAGGTCCTTCTGCATGGATATTGATATTAATTTTTTCAGGATGCTCTGCTATAACACCATAATTTTGTTTAGTAGAATCTATATCTTGTATTAAATGATCCCACATATGCCATTCCCAAACAATTTCTCCACCACTTGGTTTTATTGGCTTAATCTCAATTATTTTATCTGGCCAAATTCCAGCTTTAGCTGTATGCTTTGGGTCTCTACCAGCTTCTATAGCCTCTTCTGGTGTTTTAACTTCATAAGCAATTGCTAAAATATTTCCGTTTGGCAAAATCTCGATATCGTGGTGTGTTAATTCATTTTCATTGGCGTACTCAAAATCCCAAACCATATTTCCATCCCAGTCATATTCTCTTATCCGTCCTGCTTGTCCTCCTGCAGCAAAGGTTGGGAAATCATCGTCTCTTTCTAGTCTTATAAGGTGACCGTTTTCTAGAAGGTATCCATGTAACAAAGTACTTAATTCTCCAGTCCATGAATGCACTACATCACCAGTCATATTCATAAGATATGATTGTGTACTATTTCCAGGTGAAAACAATACATATCCTGGAGTAGCTTGGTCTGTGTTTTTGATTAAACCTCTTTTAGATGTAACACCTGTAATGGTTCTTGTATCTTCTGGTTTCCATTGGCGGATTTCAGTTTTTTCGGTAATTTGTTCTTTTGCATTGTCATTCTTACAAGAATAAGAAATGAATAATAGTCCTGCAAAAAATAAAGTAATACGAATTTTCATGATTAATGTTTTTTAATAATTTTAGTCAGCATTTTAATTGATGAAAAATAGATTTTCAAAGTTCATAAAACAAACATTTTAGGACTAGACTATTCATTTCTTTTCCGAAGGGTAGTTTTTATTTATCAAAGCCAGTAATAAGTTCCTGTTTTACCTGTATTATAGCAGGGATTTTTTTGCTGTAATAGATTGGCTAGCAATTAAACAATAAACAATGTGTAACTTAACTTTTTTATTATAAATGCAGGATGAGAAAAAGATAGAAAATTGAGAATTGAAAAGTAAATATAATGAATAACTCTCTGACAAACTGCTGTTTTTGAAGCGATGAATTTATTTATCTTTTACTCTCATATCAATTTCTTGTCTTTTTTATTTTCGAAAAAAATAATATTATCGCATATTCTAATAAAACAGTATAGCCTGTTTTAAAAAAACGTTAAGCACATTTTTAGGCAAAGACGCCAGAGATGTTATAGGGCATTTAGCACGCTCATTAACAGTTTTATGTGTAAAATTTGGATGTCTATAAGTAGGAGCTATTACTCATTTTATTAATCATCATTACCATTTCATTAATATCAAGATTATTGCAAATATGATAATGGCAAATACGTAGCTTTTTCTCTTTTTCATTATAATAGATATTGGGGGTTAAAAATAAGGCAACAAATGTATAGCATAAAAATGTATTATTGCAAAAAATAAATGGAATTAACACATCTAAAAAGTCATTTTCCTGTCTTGTTTGTTTTTGCTCTACAAAGCATAAATAATACATTTAGTCTCATGATTGGTATGATTTTAGTGTTAAATTAGATTTGAATTATGAAAAAATTATTTGTTTTATATCATAAATGAATCGATTTTAAACACTTGTTTTACCCTGCTCACTCTCATCCTTTTTTGGTGGTTTAATTTGTCCGTTCTATCCAGTGTATCCTCATTTAATACAAGTAAAAGCATCATCATTTGATAGTCCTTTTATAAAGTTTAGTATCTCTTGTCCTTCAAATTGTTCCATATCCCTTTGTTTTAAAGGACTTAATGCACGGAAACTAAATAACTAACTCAATAAATTTAACCAACATGTTGCACTTGTTAGTTGAATCTAGCTAATATGACATTTGTCATTTTATTTTAGTATTTAAAATCTGAATTTTGAACTTGCTAAATTCAATCGTTTTTATTATGAAACTAATCAAAATTATTAGTCTTGTGCTTTTTATATCATTAACAACCAAAGTTAATGCACAATTAAAAGTTGATGCAGAATTGCGTCCTCGTTTTGAATATAGACATGGATATAAAACTCTTTTCCCAGATAATGAAGATCCAGCTGCTTTTGTGTCTCAACGTTCACGATTGAATTTTTACTATAAAACCGAAAAATTAAACTTTTACCTTAGTTTTCAAGATGTAAGAGTTTGGGGAGATGTTTCTCAACTTAATACATCAGACAAAAACGGAATGAGTGTACATCAGGCATGGGGAGAACTCCTCTTTGATTCTAATTTTTCTTTAAAATTTGGACGTCAAGAGATAATTTTCGATGACCATAGAATTTTTGGGAATGTAGGATGGGCTCAGCAAGCACGTAGCCATGATGCTGCTATTTTAAAGTATAAAAAAGAAACATTCAAATTTGATTTAGGGTTTGCTTTTAATCAAGATGGTGAGGCACTTACAGGAAATACATTAACAACGCCAAACACTTATAAGAGTATTCAGTTTTTATGGATGCATAAAGATTGGCGAAATTTGAAAGCAAGTTTTTTATTTTTAAATAACGGATTGCAGTTTATAGATGTAGACAACGCTGAAAATAATGAAATAAGATACAGTCAAACTTTAGGTACACATCTTATATATGGCAAAGGAAACTTAGGACTTGTAAGTAATCTATACTACCAATTTGGGAAAGACAAAGCCAATAACGATTTAAATGCTTATCTATTAGGGTTAGAAGCCATGTATAAACTATCAAAAAAGGTTAAAGCTGGATTCGGATTTGAATTACAAAGTGGAAACGACAACGGAACACCATCAAACAATGAGAATAGAGCATTTAATCCTTTTTATGGAACCAATCATAAATTCAATGGTTTTATGGATTATTTCTATGTAGGTAACCATTCAAATAATGTAGGCCTTTTAGATCTTTATGCCAAAGCGGTATTTAAAGTAAATCAGAAATCTAGTTTGACAACTTTTATTCATAATTTTTCTGCTGCTGCTGATTTGGCAGGTAACAATTCCAAACAGTTAGGTACTGAAATAGACTTGGTGTATTCATATAATTTTGATAAGGATATTAACATTAAGGCAGGTTACTCACAATTATTTGCTTCGGACGGAATGGAAGCTTTAAAAAACAATTTTGATAGCAACACAAATAATTGGGGATGGATTATGGTTACCATAAAACCAATTCTGTTTACAAGTAATAATGGAACAAAATAATTAAATTATTCATGCTTTATTAGATATATGGTGTTTGTTTTTAGCAAAGTAATTCCTTATAGATAAAGTTCCAGAACCAAAAACAAAATAAATACAAAGTAAAACTAAAACTAAAATAGCCAATTCAACAGATTGCCCTCCCATCATTAGTTTAGTGTGCTCAAGAACAAAAAAACTAGCACTAAACAATATGGGTATTTGTATTAATGCTCCCAGACGTGTAAAAAACCCAAGACATAAAAGTATACCTCCCAACAAATGTATCATCCCAATTAATGATATCCACATATAATATTCTCTACCCACTCCCATTCTAATAATTAAGTCGGGGTTAGACAATATCAACCACCCTCTTACAGATAAAGCAATTCCTAAAAACACTCTAATTAAAGCATAGCCAATATTTGTTTTATCATTCATTGACGCTGTAATTTTACTTAATTTATTGTCCATTATTAAATAAATTTATGATTAGTTGATATTAAATATACAAAAAAATAACAATAAAGGATAAAAAGGTCTTTTTAATTTAGAATTAATATAAATTGCCCCAAACATGACAAATATCAGTTTTTACAAAACATCATTTATTAAATTTGTTTAGTAACATTATGTTGCATAACTATAATTATCTATAATAACAATGGTTAGTAAAACTTCAACTTCGTTTTTATTTATCTTCTTTTTATTTTCTGGATTATCAATGAACGCTCAAGATGGCGAAAGTCTTTTTAAATCTACTTGTGCTGCCTGTCATAAAACTACGAGTAAAAAATTAGTAGGTCCCGGTTTAGCTAATTTGCACGAAAAACGTTCTAAAGAATGGTTTAAAAAGTTTGTAACATCCTCTCAATCTTTTATTAATAGTGGAGATGCAGATGCGTTAAAAATATTTGAAGAGTTTAATAAGATTGTTATGCCTGACCAAATATTTTCTGATACCGAATTAAATGCAATTTGGGATTATATTAAAAGTGAGAGTCCAGCACAAACCAATGGTGATAATATTGAAACTGTAGAAGAAGCAAATCTTCCTTTTGAACCTACAAAAGAAGATATGTTAATAGGAAAAGATTTGTTTTCTGGAAAACAAAGATTTGTAAATGGTGGCCCTTCGTGTATCTCGTGCCACAATGTTAGAAAAGATAATTTTATTGCTGGAGGGGGATTAGCTGTTGACTTAACTGATGTTTACGAAAGATTAAAAAAAGAAGGTGTAGAAGGAATGATAACTGGACTTCCTTTTCCTCAAATGAAAAGTTCTTATCAAAATCATAAAGTAACCGAAGAAGAAACTACACAACTTATTGCCTTTTTAAAAGACGTTAGTGAACAACGTTTTTATCAAGGAATTACATCATATAAAAATAGACTTTTATTATGGGGCTTAAGTGGTGCTGTGATATTAATGGGAATCTTCCCTTTGTTTTGGTATAAGCGTAAAAGGGATAGTGTGAATAAAAGAATTTATGAAAGACAAATTAAGTCTCGCAATTAATAAAAATAACTAATTAAACTACTACTATGAGTTGGATTGAAGATATTATATCTCCTCAAACAAGAAAATGGGAAGAATTTTATAAAAATCGTTTTCAGCATGATAGAATTGTAAGAAGTACTCACGGCGTAAATTGTACTGGAGGATGTTCTTGGCAAATCCATGTTAAAGAAGGAATCGTTGTTTGGGAAACCCAGCAATTAGATTACCCTTTACTAGAAGATAAATTACCTCCTTATGAACCTCGTGGTTGCCAAAGAGGTATTTCGTTTTCATGGTATTTATATAGTCCACTCAGAATTAAATATCCTCTAGTTCGTGGCGCTTTACTAGACGCTTATAGAGCAGAAAAAGAAAAATGTGGAGACCCATTACAAGCTTGGGAAAACTTACAAAATAATAAAGAGGCAAGACAGAAATACCAACATGCCAGAGGAAAAGGTGGTTTTAGAAGAGTGCATTGGGATGATGTTTTAGAGATAATGGCAATAGCAAATATTTATACTGCTAAAAAATATGGCCCAGATAGAGTAGTAGGATTTTCCCCTATTCCTGCCATGTCAATGCTTAGTTATGCAGCTGGATCAAGATTTTTACAGCTTTTTGGAGGTATAAATCTAAGTTTCTATGATTGGTATTGTGATTTACCAAATGCATTCCCTGAAATTTGGGGAGAACAAACCGATGTTTGTGAAAGTGCCGATTGGTACAACGCAAAAATGGTTGCCGTAATGGGAGCCAATTTAAATATGACAAGAACTCCTGATTGTCACTTCTTTGCAGAATCAAGACACAATGGTACAAAAGCAGTAGTATTTGCTCCAGATTTTAATCAGGTAGCAAAATATGCAGACCAATGGGTGCCTTTACACGCAGGTAGTGATGGCGCATTTTGGATGGCTGTAACTCATGTTATATTAAAGGAGTTCCACCACGATAAAAAAACACCTTATTTTATTGAATACACAAAACGTTATACTGATAGTCCATATTTAGTTGAATTAAAAGACGAAGGTAAATACTATTCCTCAGGAAGATTATTACGTGCAAATCAATTAGAAGAACATAAAGACATTGATCAAGGCGATTGGAAATTTGTAAACATTGATGAGGAAACTGGCGATTTTGTTATTCCTAAGGGAAGTTCAGGATATAGATGGCAAGATGAAAAAGGAAAATGGAATATGAAGTATGAAGATGGTGAAACAGATAAAACATACAATCCTGTTTTAAGTCTTTTAGAAACTAAAGATGATATAGCTCAAGTTGAATTTACAGAATTTGGATTGGACAAAAAAGCATTGCGCAATGTTCCAGTAAAAAAAATTCAAACCGTAGATGGAGAACGATTAGTCACTACTGTTTACGATTTAACTATGGCACAATATGGTGTTAGCAGAGGATTAGATGGCGATTACCCAAAAAGCTATGATGAAAAAGATCAGGCATACACTCCTGCATGGCAAGAGATATTTACTGGCATTGATGCCAATATGGTAATTAATTTTGCCAGAGAATGGGCTAAAACTGCTGAAATCACAGAAGGAAAATGCATGATTATTATTGGTGCCGGAATTAACCATTGGTATCATAATAATTTAATATATCGCTCTGGTATTATGGCCTTAATGCTTACAGGTTGTGTGGGCAAAAATGGTGGAGGCATGAACCACTATGTTGGTCAGGAAAAATTAGCGCCAAGTGATTCTTGGGGAACTTTAGCCTTTGCAAAAGATTGGCAAGGACCTCCTAGATTACAACAAGCTCCTATATGGCATTATATTAATACCTGCCAGTACAGATATGACGGTCATTCGTCAAGATATAATACAGTCCCTGAAAATGAAATGACAGCAGGTCATCATGCCGACCATATCTTTAAATCTGTAAGAATGGGTTGGATGCCTTTCTTTCCTCAATTTGATCAAAACACCTTAGAGCTTAGTAAAGAAGCTATATCAAATGGTGCAAAAACAGATGAAGATATTCAAAAATATGTGCTTGAAAAGTTAAAAAGTAAAGAGCTAGGTTATGCCGTTGGAGATCCCGAAAATGAGTTTAACTTCCCGAGAACTTGGTATATATGGAGAGGAAACGCAATTTCAGGTTCTATGAAAGGGAATGAGTTTGCATTAAAACATTACTTAGGAACAACATCCAATGCTATTGCTAAAGATTATGATGAAGAAAAAACCAAAGAAGTAAAATGGCATGAGATGGCACCAACAGGGAAAATGGATCTTGTTATAGACCTTAATTTCCGTATGGATTCTTCCGCTTTATATTCAGATATTGTATTACCTGCAGCATCTTGGTATGAAAAAGCTGATTTAAACAGTACAGATTTACACTCTTTCATTCACCCTCTTTCACAAGCTATTGCTCCTGTGTGGGAATCAAAATCAGACTGGGATATATTTAAAGAGATTGCTAAAAAAACAAGCGAGCTTTCAGAAAAATACCTTTCGGAAACACAAGTTGATATTGTGACAACAGCAATTGCTCATGATTCAAGTGGAGAAGTTGCACAAAAAGATATTAAAGATTGGTATTTGGGTGAATGTGAAGCGATTCCTGGTAAAACGATGCACGGTATTTCAGTAGTGAAAAGAGATTACACCAAAATTTACGAAAAATTCTGTGCCTTAGGAGAAGGTGTAAGAAACAATGGATTAGGCGCTCACGGTAACCATTATATGTGTGAGGATGAGTATGACGAAATGATAACATCTAACCATTTTCCAACCATTAAAATTGGTGATAAAAAATACCCTTCAATAGCTGAAGACACCGAAGCTGCAAATGCTGTATTACATCTTTCTTCTTTAACAAATGGGAAGCTTACTGTTAGAGCCTATGAAAATATGGAGAAAAAATCTGGTATGCCATTAGTGGATTTGGCTAAAGGAAGTGAAGACTTTAGACTAGATTATAAAGATTTACAAGCACAACCACGGCGCTATTTAACATCTCCTGTTTGGTCTGGGTTAATGAATGATGGAAGAGCATATTCGGCTTATACCTATAATGTTGAACGATTGATTCCTTGGAGAACATTAACTGGAAGACAGCACTTTTATCTAGATCATGAAATGTACATCGCTTATGGCGAACATTTACCAACATATAAACCATCACCTTCTCCTGAAGTTTACGGCGATTTAAAGGAAACACTCAAAGGGAAAAGTATGGCTAAAGCTTTGAACTGCTTAACACCACATGGTAAATGGCATATTCATTCCACATATATGGATAATCACAGGATGCTTACACTATCAAGAGGGATGGAACCTTGTTGGTTAAGTGAAGCGGATGCAGAAGAAATGAATATTAAGGACAATGATTGGGTAGAAGTACATAATGACAATGGAACATATTGTACAAGAGCTGTAGTAAGTTCTAGAATACCAAAAGGGGTTTGTATTGTGTATCATACTGTAGAAAGAACAATAAGTATCCCTAAATCCCAATTGAGGAATGGCAAAAGAGGTGGTTCAAATAATAGTTTTACCAGAATTCACCTTAAACCCAATTTATTGGCGGGTGGATATGGTCAATTTACATTCCATTTCAATTACTGGGGTCCAACTGCAGTAAATAGAGACACTCACGTAGTGATTCAGAAGATGGATAAATTAGAGTGGTAATTAAGTTAAATATAAATTAATAAAAAAATAATCTGAATTATGGATGTACGTTCACAGATTTCAATGGTATTTCATTTAGATAAATGTATTGGATGCCATACTTGTTCAATAGCTTGTAAAAACATTTGGACAGATAGAAAAGGTGCCGAATATATGTGGTGGAACAATGTTGAAACCAAACCAGGTACTGGGTATCCAACTAAATGGGAAGACCAAGAAATTTATAAAGGTGGTTGGGAAAAAAGCATGGGTAAGGTTCATTTAAAAGGAGCTGGAAAAGCCAAAGGGTTATTGAATATTTTTCATAATCCTCACCTACCTGTAATAGATGATTACTATGAGCCTTTTACATATAAGTATTTAAACTTAATAGAATCACCCGAAAAAGAAACTCAAGTTACTGCTAGACCAGTATCAATGATTACTGGAAAACCCATTGATATTAAAATGGGACCAAACTGGGATGATGATTTAAGTGGTACGCCTGATTATGCTCGTAACGATCCTAATTTTAAAAATCTATCGGCAGGAGAACAAGAAGCTATGTTTCAATTAGAACGTATGGCTATGTTCTATTTACCTAGAATTTGCAACCACTGTTTAAATCCTGCTTGTGTTGGTTCTTGTCCTTCAAGAGCCATTTATAAACGAGGAGAAGATGGCATAGTTTTAATAAATCAAAAAGTATGTAGAGCATGGCGAATGTGTGTTACTGCTTGTCCTTATAAAAAATCATATTATAACTGGGGAACAGGAAAATCTGAAAAATGCATTCTTTGTTATCCAAGATTAGAAGCTGGATATGCTCCAGCCTGCATGCATTCTTGTGTAGGACGTATTAGATATTTGGGAGTAATGCTTTATGATGCTAGCCAGATAGAAACTGTAGCAGCTTCAGACGACGAAGATTTAATTAAAAGACAAATGGATATGATATTAGATCCTTTTGATCCTAAAGTAATTGCTTCTGCAAAGAAAAATGGTATAGCCGATTCAACTTTAAAAGCAGCACAAAATTCACCTACTTACAAATTTGTAAAAGAATGGGGAATGGCATTACCATTACATCCAGAATTTAGAACAATGCCAATGTTATTCTATGTTCCGCCATTATTGCCTGTAATGGCATCTTTAACTAGTAATGATGTAGAATCACAAAAAGACACCTTAAATCCTATTTCTAAGTTTTGGGCAAGAGCAACAAAATATGATGCCTCAATGGATAACATTTTTGGTACTGTTGATGATGCACGTATGCCTCTTAAATACTTAGCTAATTTATTTAGTAATGGTGATGAAGAATTAATGAAACTAACCTTAAAAAAATTAATGGCTGTTCGGTTACATCGTCGAGACGTTACTGTTGGTGATTTAAATAAAGAAATGGTTGCTGAAAGCCTTAAAGAAGTGGGTTTAGATACTGAAATGGCAGATGCTGTTTACTATTTAACCTCTTTAGCAAAATTTGATGATCGCTTTGTAATTCCTGCTGCACATAGAGAACAAGCAATTGAAATGGCTGAATTTACTGGAGACAGAAAAGGAAGTTCAGGTTTTGGTTTTGTAGAAAAACCTGCTAGAGGACTTTAAATATAATTAGTATGAAACATCCATAATTAAAGGTTCGATAGCCTAAATGATTAAATGTATGTCGCATATAACCGTTAAAAAGTAATATACATAAGCACATGAAAAAACAAATATTAGATTATAATAAAATTTCCAACCTGTTTCTCTTCCCACAACAGGAAAATTATGTAAGCAATGTAAAAGATGTGCAGCTGTACTTAAATAAAACGCTGCCAAATGTTGGTGACCTGTTACAACCCTTTACTGATGTAATTAGTAGTGTTACTAAATATGAATTAGAAGACCTGTATTTAAGAACATTTGAAGTGCAGTCTATCACAACACTTGATATTGGATATGTAATATTTGGAGATGATTATAAAAGAGGAGAGTTATTAGTTAATCTCAATAAAGAACACCAAAATTATGGCATTGATTGTGGCAATGAATTGGCTGATAATTTGTCAAACGTTTTAAAATTAATAAACGTCATTGAAGATTCAGAATTACTTGATGATTTGATAAACAAAATAGTTGTTCCAGCCTTAACTAAAATGATTGAAGGTTTTGGCGACAAGCAATTACTAGCAAAAGAGAAGGTATATATAAAGCATCATAAAACTTTGCTTGACAAACACCAGTCTTTCACCATATATAAACACGCGCTTTTTGCTTTATATAAAGCATTAAATCACGATTTTAATATTATAATACAAGAACAACCTCAACGGTCAGGAGGGTTTTTAAGTTCAATAAAACAAGAAATACAACTTGAGTCATAATTAATACATTAAAGATGAATACATTAAATAACTTCTTTTTTATCGCATTACCATATATAGCATTTGTGGTATTCTTAATAGGAACCATTTCAAGATATAGATCACAAAAATTTAAAGTATCGTCCTTATCATCTCAATTCTTGGAAGGAAAAAAATTATTTTGGGGTTCTGTTCCTTTTCACTGGGGGATATTAATTCTGTTTTTTGGACACCTCGTTGCATTCCTTATTCCAAAGAGTATAATCCTTTGGAATAGTGAACCATTACGATTATTATTTTTAGAAATCTCTTCCTTCATTGCGGCAATTTGTGTCTTTATAGGATTGGTCTTATTATTTATTAGAAGAATAACAGAAGATAGAATTAAAATGGTAACTACAAAAATGGATGTTTTTGTTGAATTGTTATTGTTGTTTATAATTTTTTCTGGAATGTACACCGCAGTTTTCTTTAGATGGGGAAGTTCATGGTTTGCTTCTACAATGTCGCCTTATTTAAAATCTATTTTCACTTTTTCACCTGACATTTCAGCAATAAGTGCTATGCCATTAATGTTTAAATTACATGTAATAGGTGCCTACCTAATTATTTTAATGACTCCTTTTACAAGATTAGTTCATTTCCTTGTATATCCACTAAACTACATCTGGAAACCTTATCAACAAGTAATTTGGACGTGGAATAAACGCAAAGTAAGAAGCCCAAAAACACCTTGGTCTATCCATCGCCCTAAGAACAATTAAAAAGAAAGCCATGTTTGATGTATAATTATTAACTTAATATAGATGCAAGAAAAAGCAACTTTCAAATCGCACAAAGCATTATTTTTTAACACTCTGGCATTCACCATTTGTTTTGCTGCATGGATGTTAAATGGTGTATTAGTTACTTTTTTGGTAGACAATCAAGTATTTGATTGGAGTCCTGTTAGAATAGGCTGGTTAATGGGAATCCCAGTTTTGGCTGGTGCCATTTTTAGGTTACCTGCAGGTATTCTAACTGATAAATTTGGAGGCAAACCAGTATATGGAAGTTTACTTATTCTTAGTGCTATTCCCATGTTTTTACTATCTTCTGTAAATAGCTTTTGGGGCTTTTTTTTAGCAAGCTTTGGTTTTGGTTTTGTGGGAGTTAGTTTTGCCATTGGTATTGCTTTTACTTCAGTATGGTATCCTAAACACAATCAAGGAACTGCGCTAGGTATTTTTGGTGCTGGAAATGCTGGTGCTGCACTTACAACTTTGTTTGCTCCAAGTCTTCTAAACATGTTAACAGATAATGGTGCTAATATTGAAGGTTGGAGAATGTTACCTAAATTATATGCGGCTATGTTACTCGTTATGGGTATTGCCTTTTTTATTTTTACTGAAAATAAAAAGCCTGCTTCAAGTAATAAAACGCTTAGAGGGATGCTTAAACCCTTAAAAGATATTAGAGTATGGCGTTTTGGCATGTACTATTTTTTGGTATTTGGATGCTTTGTTGCATTCTCTCAATGGCTAGTTCCATATTTTGTGAATGTTTATTACCTCCCTTTAGTAACAGCTGGAATTTTTGCATCATTATTTAGTTTTCCATCTGGAGTAATTCGTGCTCTTGGTGGTTGGATGTCAGACAAATGGGGTGCTAGAAAAGTAATGTATTGGGTGTTAGGTTCTACAGTGTTTATTAGTTTTTTACTCATCATTCCCAAGATGGAAATATATTCTCCAGGTAGAGGTATTATGGCAAAAAACTCAGGAATAGTTTCAGTTGTTACAGATTCAAAAATTGTAGTTAATGACAAAACATATCAGCTTATTAAAAACGAAAATAACGACATTAATTATGACGATGGAACTTTTGTGTTTCCAACTAAAAAAGTCTGGCAAGAGCCTGTTGTAAATGTTGGAGACAAAGTTGTAAAAAAACAATTGTTAGCCAAGGGGATTACGCGTATCTATTTTCAGGCTAACGTTTGGATTTTCGCAATTCTCGTTATTCTCATAGGTAGTATTTGGGGTATTGGGAAAGCTGGTGTTTACAAGCATATCCCAGATTATTTTCCAGAAGAAGTTGGTGTTGTTGGTGGTATGGTAGGTGTATTGGGCGGTTTAGGAGGTTTCTTTAGCCCAATTGTTTTTGGTTATTTGTTGGAAGGCACAGGTCTATGGACAAGCTCCTGGATGTTTGTATTGTTCCTTTCTATCTTAAGTTTGGTTTGGATGCATCGTGTAATTCAGAAAATGATGCACAAAGAAACTCCGGAATTGATGCGTAAGATTGAAGATAAATAACAATTAATCAAAAAGCTCAGAATACTTTCGAAGATCATTTATAATATAATTTTTTTAATTTAAGATAATGGGTAAAATTAATATTAAAGATTGGAATGTAGAGGATGAGTCCTTTTGGAATTCCGAAGGAAAAAAAATAGCAAATAGAAATCTTTGGTCTTCAATTCCTGCTTTACTTCTTGCTTTTTCAATTTGGATTATGTGGGGTGTACTTATAAAGTACATGAAAGAATTTGGTTTTACTTTTGGAATGGTTGAAGGACTTGTACAAGGTACTGAACAATATATTTCAAAACTTAAAGAAATTAATAGTTTGTATTATACATTACCAGCAATAGCTGGTTTATCTGGTGCAACATTAAGACTTCCTAATTCCTTCTTAATCTCATTAGGAGGTGGAAGAAATGTAATTTTTGTTACTACTGCATTATTATTAATTCCAGCTATTGGTACAGGAATAGCTCTTAGTGACATTAATACACCTTATATGTTTTTTGCAGTTATGGCATTGCTTTCTGGATTTGGTGGAGGTAACTTCGCCTCCTCAATGAGTAATATTAGTTTTTTCTTTCCGAAAAAGGTTCAAGGATATGCGTTAGGAATGAACGCAGGACTTGGAAATCTTGGAGTGGGTATTATGCAAAAAGTGATTCCATTGATTGTAACTATTTCATTATTTGGAGGAACAGCTGGATCTATAGCAACAGCAAAAGGTGCTCCATTTGAAGGTCTACAAAATGCTGCATGGGTTTGGGTTCCACTTATTGTATTTGCTACTTTAGGAGCATTTTTTGGAATGAATAACGTATCTACAGGAACGCCAAGTTTACCTAATACAGCAAAAGGTGTTTCCAAAACACTATATATGGTAACATTAGGCTTATTTGCTGCTGCAGTAGGTGCATTTTTGCTAATAGGGCTTCCTTGGGAAGACTGGGGAATGAAAAATTCTGCCATGTGGATTGTTCTACCTATTGTTGTAATTCTATCTGTATTTCTTATGAAGAAAGCTACCCCAAAAGAAATACAGCAAAACCTGAAAAAACAATTTTCAATACTTGGTGACAAACACAATTGGATAATGACTGTTATTTATACCATGACATTTGGTTCCTTTATTGGATATTCTATGGTGTTTCCAAAATTAGCTCAAGATATTTTTGTTTATTCAAATACTTTAGATCCTGAATGGGTAAATCCTAACGCTCCTAATATTATGTTGTGGGCATTTATTGGACCTGTAATTGGAGCCTTAGTAAGACCGTTGGGAGGAATTCTTTCAGATAAAGTAAATAGTGGATCCAAAGTAACCATGTGGAGTACTTTTTTTCAAATTATTGCGGCATTAGCTGTAGCATACTTTGTGATCCAAGCTAAAGAAACTGAATCTCCTGAAATATTCTGGTGGCCATTTTTTGGAGCTTTTATGGTTTTATTTTTAACAACAGGAATAGGAAATGGATCTACTTTTAGAAGTATTCCTTATATTTTTTCTAAAGAAAAAGCTGGTCCTGTTTTAGGTTGGACTTCTGCTATTGCTGCTTATGGCGCATTTATTATTCCTAAAGTATTTGGACAACAAGTTAAAGTAGGACATGCAGAATACGCTCTTTATGGCTTCGCTATATATTATTTAATCTGTTTAATACTCAATTGGTGGTATTATCTAGGACCAAAAAGAGAATTTGACAAACCATAAAATTTATTTATTATACTTAATTTTAACACTTGGTTTCCTCTAAACTAAAATTGGGGGAAACTATTTTTAATACCTTTACTAAAAAATAATAACATGAACTTAGATTTAAAGAATTTGAATAAACAAGATCCATTAAAAAGAATGGTTGAACGCCAAAATGAAACCAATGAATTCTCTCCTATGGATCCACCTGATGCCTTTCAGCCACCAAATTTAGATGAAGTGAAATATGAAGATATGCATCCATTAATTCAATCTTTAATAGATGAACATAAGGTATGTAATAAAATGATTGATGCTTTTGAAAATACGTTAAACTCTTTACATACAGATGGCTTTTCAAAAAGTACATTAGAAGGAATTAATGATTTCTTTTCTTTCTTTGATGAATCGATTATTGTGCATAACAGAAAAGAGGATAACACAATTTTTGCTGATTTAAATATTATTCTCCATGAAAAAGAAGAATATAGCACAGGAACAGAAAAGACCATTGTAGATTTAATGGAAGACGATCATATTAAGATGTTGCAGCTTGCTGCCATCTCTTTTAACTTATTTGGTCTAGTAACTCGTATTCCAGATGAAGGTTCAGGAATGGTTATATTAGATCTTGCTGTTGAACAGTCTAAATCTTTAATTGAAATGCTTAAGCTCCATATTTTTAGAGAAGACAATGTTGTTTTTCCTATTGCAAATACTTATTTATCTCAGGAAGTTATGGATACTTTGAAAAAATAGAATTTTATAAATAATTAAGTAAGTAGTCGAGGTAAAATTATTATTGTGAATAGATAAATATCTAAAGCAAAAAAAGCCTCTCCTTTTAGGAAAAGCTTCTCATTAGTCTATTTAAGACTGCTTGCCACATTTAAGTGATTAACACAGCTTTATTTTTTTATTTATTAAGGAAACTTGTGGTCTGAACAGGGCATTGGTATCCGTTTATAACGTGCTATTTTTTTAATGTAAAATGTCCTTGAAACGTTCTTCCATTATTTAATTTAACCGTAAACCAATAATCTGTGGACATCATCTGTTTCCCTATGAGACTACCATCCCATCCTTTCTCCGTTGGACTTAATTGCTTTAATAGCTTACCATATCTATCAAAAATAAATATTTCAGAGGTTGGATATTTACTGATTCCTCTTATTTGCCAAAAATCATTGTACCCATCATTATTAGGAGTGAAGAATTTTGGGTAATCTAACAATGTCACTTCAGATGCATCTTCACCACAACCTTCTTTATCTCTTACAAAAACATTATACGTACCACCAAGTATATCATTAAATAAATTACTGTCTTGATAATTAATTCCATCAATAGAATACTCAAAATCACCATCTCCAGAAACAATGATTTCTATGAAATTATTTCCTAACTCATCATATTTAACTTCTTGAATGCTTGGGAGAATTGATCTAGTTAAATGGAAAGTAAAAAAATTATTA
>JAADHG010000191.1 GCA_013151975.1 Chlorobiota bacterium
CATACATTTGTTCACTCTCCATAAAAATTACAGGATCATCATCTCTAATAGCTGCTTTTAACAAGCCTTTTGCATCATAAGGATTTGAAGGCACTATCACTTTTAAACCAGGAGTGTTTGCAAACCAACTTTCAAAAGCTTGAGAGTGTGTTGCTCCTAACTGTCCTGCTGAACCTGTTGGTCCACGAAATACTATTGGACACTTAAATTGCCCACCAGACATTTGTCTGATTTTGGCCGCATTATTTATAATTTGATCAATACCAACTAACGAAAAATTAAAGGTCATAAACTCAACAATTGGTCTATTGCCTGTCATGGTAGATCCCACAGCAATACCACTAAAACCGAGCTCAGAAATGGGTGTATCTATAACCCGTTTGGGACCAAATTCATCCAGCATTCCTTTTGAAGCTTTATAGGCACCATTATACTCTGCAACTTCTTCTCCCATAAGGTAGATACTTTCGTCTCTACGCATCTCTTCGCTCATCGCCTCACAAATGGCTTCTCTAAACTGAATTGTTTTCATGTCTTTATATTATTATTTTATCAGTCATATGCGACATCCATTTAAACATTCCCTTTAGCTATTGAGTTTTTAGTTCTGGATGTTTTACTTACTAAGTATTATACGAACCGCAAAAATAGGAATAATTCATTATAAAATATATATTTAAAAAACATTAACTTTAATAAATCTTAAAAAAATTAAGTTTTGAAAAAACATAAAATTACTATTGTATTTCTATTCGTATTTTTTATTGGGTTTTCTCAAAATACTATATTGTGCCCACAAATAGAGAATCCGTTAAAGATTGAAAATGTTAACGATGTCCCTATTGTTACTAATAATAACGATGGCACTATTACCTTAACACATTCTCAACAATATATCACAGACATATTTTCTAATTATATTATTTATGATTTTTATCAAACCTTTCCTAATGGATCAGAAAACCTCCAAAAATATTATACAATTTCTTTTAATGATAAAGATTTAATTAATGAACTAAAAACATCGGTTCCTCCTGAAGTATTTTTAATAGAATCTAATTATATAAATACACTTTTATCTACTGAAATAATTAGCTTTTTAGATGGCAAAAAATTTAATTTGTCAAAATATCAAGTCACAAACGATGGATGTGTTAATAATTGCCTAGAACAAGATGTGCCTAATAATTTTACTCTAAAAGTTGAATTCAATTATGATTCTATAAATGATTTATTGTTTATGGAAAGTATAGGGTTAACGCCATGTGGAAATTCGTTTTATATAGCACTTAAAGGAGGAAGTGTAGATAACACATTACAACTTTGGGAGTCAACAGCTAATACTATTTCTTCACATTCTTTTAGCGACCCTTGTTACAATATTGAAAATGAATTATATTCTATGTTTGATATTTCTTGCAATAATTATAACATAGGAGATTTAATTCCAACTATAAATATTGAAAACAACACCTTGTTTTTATGGAGATCAAATCAAATTTTTGGGTTTCACTCAGCTACATTTAAAGAGGATACTTTATCTCTTGAAGAATTAATTTTAGAAGATTTAAGATTATATGAAATTGATGGAAATCCTTATCTACAAATATCCAATTCAAATAATTCGCTTTATATCGAAATATATTCTATTACTGGAAAAGTAATTCTTAAGAAAACACTTTTTGAAGACAATAAAATTTTAATTAATCAACTTTCTAATAATTTATATTTTATTAAAGTCAATAATTCTCAAAATCAGTTTAAAGTATTCAAATTCATAAAAAGATAATCATTGGATTCTTTGTTATTTATTAACCAGATTCTTCTGTTTAACGGAATGTTAAATTTATTATGCATGCATAGGAAATTATTAGAATTTTGATTACCTTCGTAAACTCAAAAACTCATACTTAAAAATTAAAAATATATTATGAAAATATTAGTGTGTATTAGTCATGTTCCTGACACCACTTCAAAAATTAATTTCACAGAAGGAGATTCAAAATTTGATACAACCGGTGTACAATTTGTGATTAATCCGAATGATGAATTTGGACTTACCAGAGCCATGTGGTTTAAAGAAAAACAAGGTGCAACAGTAGACGTCGTAAATGTTGGCGGTCCTGAGACCGAACCTACTTTACGTAAAGCTTTAGCTATTGGTGCTGATGCTGCAATACGTGTTAACACTGTGGCTACTGATGGATTTGCAGTTGCAAAACAACTGGCAAAAGTGGTGCAAGATGGTGGTTACGATTTGGTAATTGCTGGTAGAGAATCTATTGATTATAATGGCGGAATGGTACCTGGAATGTTAGCCGGATTAACCGATACTAATTTTATAAGCAATTGTATTAGTCTAGAAATTGATGGAGACAATGTTAAAGCCGCTAGAGAGATTGATGGAGGTACTGAAACTATTTCAACATCGCTTCCATTAATCATTGGAGGGCAAAAAGGACTGGTTGAGGAAAGTGATTTACGAATCCCTAATATGCGTGGTATAATGATGGCGCGAAAAAAACCTTTAACCGTTGTTGAACCTGTGGATGCTACTACTGAAACAGCTTCAATTAAATTTGAAAAACCAGCTCCAAAAGGTGCTGTAACATTAGTTTCACCAGATAATTTAGACGAATTAATAAACTTACTTCACAACGAAGCAAAAGTGATTTAATCTCTGATTATATCATCCCAAAATGTTATGCTGAGCGCAGCCGAAGTATTGTTTTGGGATCTTTTTGAAATAAAAGAATACGATTAATGAGATTCCCACCAACGTGGGAATGAAAAAAAGATAAAAAAATTATGTCAGTTTTAGTATATACAGAATCCGATCAAGGAAAATTTAAAAAAGTAGCTTTAGAAGTTGCTTCATATGCAAAAGCTGTTGCCAACCAAATGGGAACAACAGTTACTGCAGTCACTTTTAATGTTACTGATGCTTCTGAATTAGGAAACTACGGAGTAGATAAAGTATTAAACGTTACCAATACTAACGGTTTTAATGCCAAAATATATGCAGATGTTTTAAAACAAGCTGCTGAAAAAGAAAGTTCAAAAGTTGTGGTTGTAAGCTCTAGTGTAAATAGTAAATATCTTGCGCCTCTTTTGGCTGTGCTGTGGGGTTACATGCAGGTTACGCTTCAAATGTAGTTGAGGCGCCAACCAGTACATCTCCATTTACAGTAAAGCGAACAGCGTTTACCAATAAAGCCTTTAATATTACCGAGATTAATACCAATGTGAAAATTGTTGGTGTGTCTAACAATTCTTTTGGATTGGTAGAAAGTACAGGAAGTGCTTCTTCTGAAGAATTTACGCCTTCAATTGCGTCGTCAAACATTACTGTAGAATCCGTAGATAAAGCCACCGATAAAGTTTCTATTGCAGATGCCGATATTGTAGTTTCTGGCGGACGTGGGTTAAAAGGTCCTGAAAATTGGGGTATGATTGAAGAACTTGCTGAAGTTTTAGGAGCCGCAACAGCATGCTCTAAACCTGTATCCGACTTAGGATGGAGACCACATAGCGAACACGTTGGGCAAACAGGAAAACCAGTAGCTTCAAACTTATATATAGCAATTGGTATCTCTGGAGCTATTCAGCATTTAGCAGGAATTAATGCTTCTAAGGTTAAAGTTGTTATTAACACAGATCCGGAAGCACCTTTCTTTAAAGCTGCAGACTACGGTGTAG
>JAADHG010000276.1 GCA_013151975.1 Chlorobiota bacterium
TTAATTTTGAAAAACAAACACACAATACATCTTTTTGAACTAAGTCTTGCTACGCTTTTTATTAGTACATCTGGTGCATTAGGCCGTTTTATTGATATGCCAACGCCTGTGATTATTTGGTGGCGATCTGCATTAGCATTGGTTTTTCTTTATATTTTCTGTAGATATAAAAAAATAAATCTTAAGCTAAATTCAAAAGACATTCCTACATTTATTATTAGTGCGTTGTTTTTAGGAGCACATTGGATTACTTACTTTTATGCCTTAAAACTTTCTAATGTGGCCATTGGAATGTTATCTCTATACACTTTCCCAGTAATAACAGCCCTTTTAGAACCCTTATTTATAAAGGTGAAGTTTGACCCAATGCACATCGTCTTGGGCTTTATAGTATTACTAGGAATATACATTCTTGCACCAGAATTTAGTTTAGAAAGCACTCACGTAAAAGGCATATTATTAGGATTACTATCTGCTGTTTTTTATGCTTTACGAATTCTAATATTAAAACAGCATGTCATACAATATAACGGCACCATGTTGATGCTCTATCAAATATTAATCCTTACCATAGTACTTTCTCCTGTATTATATGTTATGGATACCTCTGGGATTAATACTCAATTTCCTTATGTGCTATTACTAGCATTGGTTACAACTGCAATTGGTCATACTATGTTTGTTCGTAGCTTAAAATACTTTTCTGCATCTTCAGCAAGTATTATTAACAGTATGTTACCCATTTATGGTATCCTTATCGCTTATATTTTTCTTAACGAAATCCCAAGTAAGAATACTTTAATTGGAGGATTATTAATCTTTTCTACTGTTATTATTGAAGGGCTTCGCTCAAAAAAGAAAAAGCAGTCTTAGATAAACTTTTGTTAAAATTGGATAATTATCACCTCTACATTTGTAGAATTAAAAAATTTATTCTACGTTTGTAGAGTTAATTCTAATTTTGTAGAACAATGCAATTATCTAAAACCGAAGAACAACTCATGCAACATATCTGGAAACTCGAAAGAGCTTTTATGAAAGATATTTTAAACGCATACCCTAATCCAAAACCAGCAACAACAACTATTGCTACCTTATTAAAGCGTATGCACGATAAAGGTTTTGTAGGTTACAATCTCTACGGAAAATCGCGCGAATATTATCCTTTGGTAAAAAAGAAAGATTATTTCTCTAAACATGTTAATGGATTAATAAAACACTTTTTTAATGACAGTGCTTCGCAATTCGCCTCCTTCTTTACCAAAGAGAACCTTAGTAAACAAGAACTAGAGCAATTACGGGAATTAATAGATAGCGAACTAAAAAAGAAGCAATCATGATTATTTATATTTTAAAATTTAGCACCTGTTTAGCTCTGTTTTTAGTGTTCTATAAGCTTGTTTTAGAAAAAGAAAATATGCATGTGTTTAAACGTTTTTATTTACTTGGTACTTTACTGCTTTCGATTGGCATTCCGTTAATAACATTTACCTATTATGTAGAACCATCTGGTGAGATATTTCCGCAAATAACACAAAACATTCCATTGCAAAAAAGTGCTATTCTACTTGAGCCGGATATCGATTATTTACCAATTATTTTATGGTCAATTTATGGCTTTGGCGTATTTCTTTTTGGAGTTAATTTTTTAAGAAATTTATACCAGCTCAATTATAAAATAAAGCACAATCCGAAACAAAAAAATAATAGAATTACCAATGTATTATTAAAAGATTTAGTGATTCCTCATACCTTTTTTAACTATATATTCTTAACCAAGCGAAAATTTGAAACACATCAAATTCCTAAAGAAGTGTTTTGGCACGAAGAAACACATGCTATACAAAAACACAGTATTGATGTACTGTTTATAGAAATACTACAAATAGTATTCTGGTTTAATCCATTAATATATTTTATAAAGCATGTTGTAAAGCTAAATCATGAATTTTTAGCAGATCAAGCAGTATTAAAAAAAGGGGTTGAAACTACAACCTATCAAGAAACACTATTAGCATTCTCATCAAATGCAATGCATCCACAATTGGCAAATGCCATCAATTATTCATCAATTAAAAAACGATTTACAGTTATGAAAACTCAAACTACAAAAAAAGCCATTTGGTTACGAAGCCTTATCCTTTTACCATTACTCGCAATAATACTTTATGGTTTTAGTGAAAGAAAGGAGATAATAAAAGAAAAAAAATATGAAAAAATTACTGATATCGAGCCCAATCTTTTTCTAGTCTCTATAGAAAAAAACGAAAATTCAATTAGATTAAAATGCAATAATGGCTGTAAATGGGAAGATATATCTCTAGATACCAATGCTAAGTCTATTTATACAATAAACAATTTTGGATTTACTGATGGTAATACTTTAAAAACTGACGAATTTGCTTTCACAATAGAACGTTCAGAAAATGGAGTAAACTTAACTGGGTTAAAAGGCACAACATGGTTAGACTTAAAGTTTTATTTAAAGAATAACCAAAGACAAGTTATAAATCAAAATGGGATGATAATCTCTACTAAAGGAAATTTTAAAGAAAGGGGAAATCATTCTAATAAAACTTTAGAAATTCGTGTTTTCAAAAACAAAATTTTTATTAATTCAATTCGAACTTCTCTCGAAAAGTATAAAACAGATCTTAATAGCATCACTAAAGATTGGACAGACAAAGATTATAAATCTATTGTTCCAAAATTAGATATATCAGAATGCAGCGAAGATTTCCTCGAAAAACTAGATATAGAATTTAGAAAAACCAATTATTTTTTAACTGCAATTCAAGGAATAAAAATATCTAACCAACAAAAAGCAACTAAAGATCAAATTGCTGAGTATAACAAACTGGCAAAAAAGTATAATAACATGTCTAAAGACAATATGGTTATTAAACGTAGTGATTTAGAACGCATAAAATATTTATATGATTTGATGAGTGTAGAACAACTCAAGAAAGCACAACCATTTCCTAGTTTTCCAACTCCTCCTCCGCCACCAGCACCAAATACTCCAAATGCTCCAAAAGCTAATTTTCCACCACCACCACCTTTGCCTAAAAATACTACACCAGAACAAATTAACACATATAAAAGAGCTTATAGAGAT
>JAADHG010000315.1 GCA_013151975.1 Chlorobiota bacterium
CAGTATCTGTCGTATATACATTAATAGTTATGGTTGGCAACCAGTTTCCAGAAGCGTCGGTAAGTTTAACGTTATGAATTTCAGCCAACCAATCAGGACTAGGAGCCAGCATAGTCATTAAGCTAATGTATGGAAAATTAGCATCAACAGAAATAGATTCAAAAGAGAAAATTGAGCCAAAACCCAAAGGGAGTTCAAGTAGCTGATAAGCATTTCCATCAGCAATTGAGGTGTTTACTTCTAGTGTAATATTTGTCCTGTCACCTAGTTCAGCAACATCTTCAACACCAGGAGAAGCAAGTTGACCGAAATCCCAAAAACTAATACTATTATTATGCGTAGCACCCACTAAAGTAGACCAATGAGCAGCACTTGGATAATCTGTTGGATGTGTTGTGCTATTCCAATTACTAATAAAGTCTAATGAATAAACAGCATCTTGAGCAAAAGCATAGTCACTAGACAGAATAAAGGCTAATAAAGAAAAGTAAAAACGAAACATTGTTAATTATTAATTAGTTCAAACAAAAATAATATTTTTTTTTTAATATTTAAGAACGGTTTAATTTATTTATCCTTATTTTTTCTATTCTGTTCTTTCATTACTTCGCCTATTTGGTTACTAGCCGTAAAACTTGCTACCATATTGTTAAGCATATCACTACCTGCTTGAGGAGAATTAGGCAATAAAATTAGGTTACTTTGTGTAGACTCACCAATTGATTGAAGCGTGTCATAGTGTTGTGTAACCACGATAAGTGCTGATGCTTCTTGCGAATTGATACCAACTTTATTCAATACATCTACAGATTCTTCAAGACCACGAGCAATTTCACGTCTTTGGTCTGCAATTCCCTGACCTTGCAAGCGCTTACTTTCGGCTTCAGCTTTTGCTTTTTCAACAATAAGGATACGTTGTGCATCACCTTCAAATTGAGCGGCTACTTTTTCACGCTCGGCAGCATTAATTCGGTTCATAGCCTCTTTTACCTGAGAGTCGGGATCAATATCGGTTACTAAAGTTTTAATAATATCGTAACCATAATCTATCATGGCCTGATTTAGCTCTTTTTTTACCGCAATAGCAATATCATCTTTTTTAACAAATACATCATCAAGTTTCATTTTAGGCACTTCGGCTCTTACTACATCAAATACATAAGATGTAATTTGATCGTGAGCATAATCCAACTTATAAAAAGCATCATATACTTTAAGCATGATAACCTTAAACTGAACAGAAACTTTTAAACGCACAAAAACATCATCTAATGTTTTGGTTTCAATTATAACATCTAGCTGTTGGATTTTTAAGCTTAAACGACCAGAAATACGATCAACCAAAGGAATTTTTAAATGTAATCCAGCTTGGCGAACACTGTGAAATTTACCAAAGCGCTCAATAATAGCAGCCGTTTGTTGTTTTACAATAAAAAATGCAGAAATAAAGATTAATAATCCGAAGAAAACTAAAAGAATAAGAAAGAACTGACCCATAACAAATTTTTTAAAAGGTTAGAAAATATTTGATTACTAAATTAAGCTATATTTGTTTTCCAATATCGAAAACTAACATGAAAAATAAACAACTTACCTTATTAGTAGTATTTAACATCCTTTTTGTTACAATAACCCACGCACAACCACAAAATTTTATTATAAAAAACGGATTTAGTATTGGCGGCGGCCTAACCCAATTTAATATTAAAACAGATAATTTTACAACTATCCAAGGCTCTGGGTTTGCTGTTGGATTTGCTTCAACCGTTGATATACCACACAGATGGTATAACGTAAGTTACGGCATGCAAATTTCGGAAAATACATTTGAAGTTTCTGGAAGAATGACTGATGATGTTATTGGGAATGAAATGATTGAATATAAGCTTATGGCCGCGCAGTTAGGGTTTTTATTTCATGGTAAAATAATTGGAAGCAACCTTACTTTTGATGCTGGACCACAATTGCAATACAACGGTAATCTAGAATTTAAAAATAGCCAACAAGAAATGTATTTTGTAAATGGGTATGATGGTTTATCCGCTTCAGAGATTACGGATATTTCTAAATTTAACATTAATGGCGCTGTTGGTTTTACAGCGGGAATAGGATTTCTTAAGGTAAGAGCACAATATATTTATGGATTTTTAAACATATTTAACAAGATTAGCACTACCACAAACAATTTTAAAGGAAATCCAGAAACTTTTGTCTTCTCCGCAATGATTACGTTTTAACAACAAGTTATTAAAAAAGTTTCGGGGCGATACAGTAATCTGCTTCAAACAATGAGATTACCACCACTTATTTCAAAAGCTCCACAAAGACAACATTATATTGAACGCGTTAATTTCTCTATCCGATTTAGCGTTTCAGCTTTTCCTATCAGAAACATAATATTAAAAACATCAGGACCTTGTAATGCGCCAACCAATGCTAGGCGTAAAGGCATCATCACTTTTCCAAATCCAATGTCATTGGTTGTTATCCAGCCTTTAATTTGTGTTTGAAGATTTTCAATAGTATAATCATCAACAGTATTAACTATTGAGATTAATTCAATCATCAATGCTTTTGTTTCGTCTTTTATGGCTTTATTAAACGCTTTTTCATCATAGGTTTTCGAAGCAACAAAAAAGAAATGACTTAAACCCCAAAAATCGCTTACAAAAGTGGCGCGCTCTTTTATTAATCCCACAACTAAAGCAATATAATCTATATCAATTTCTGTTAATTCAGGACACATTAACTTAAAGCTTTCAGCAAGTTCATCATTACTTCGTTCTTGCATATAATGATGGTTAAACCATTTGATTTTATCAGGATCAAAACGAGCACCTGCTTTATGTACACGCTCTAATTCAAAGGAGCTTATTAATTCCTCTAAACTAAAAATTTCTTGCTCTGTTCCTGGATTCCAACCCAAAAGCGCTAAAAAATTAACCATAGCTTCCGGAAAATAGCCGTCTTCTTTATAACCGCGAGAAATATCATTATTAGTTGGGTCCTTCCACTCTAGTGGAAATACAGGAAAGCCTAATTTATCACCATCACGTTTACTTAATTTCCCTTTTCCTGTTGGTTTTAAAATTAATGGAA
>JAADHG010000050.1 GCA_013151975.1 Chlorobiota bacterium
ACTTAAACCAAATAGTGAGTTGAAATTATTAGAAAAAGTAAAATAAGATCGTAGCAGTAGTAAAAGTACTACCAAATAAATATCCTACCTCCAAAAAACTAATAGCAAATTATAAGTATCTTATTGCGGCTGAGCTCTCACAAAGTGATCCCTTTGGGAAACACCGGATTATTTCAGTAACAACAATTTTTTAACTGCAACAAAACTACCTGCTTCAATTCTATAGAAATAAACACCACTAGTTAATTTAGATGCATTAAATTCAACATTATAAACACCAGCGCTCTGCTCTTTATTCACAAGTGTTTTTACTTTTCTGCCAAGTACATCATATACTTTTAATGTCACGAATTCATTCATAGGTATTGAGTATTGAATTATAGTACTTGGATTAAAAGGATTCGGGTAATTTTGAGATAAAAAATATTTTTCTACTATGATATTATCATTACTTAGATTAGCGATCTCAGATAAAGAATATTTCCATAATTCATTACTTGTTGAAACTACAAGAGCAGTATCCACTACTGCTAATTCCTTTATAGTTTGATTATTACCTAATGGTATATTGCTGATTAGTGACCATTTTTTACCTAAATTTTCTGATATATAGATTTCATGATTAATACCAACAATTAACTTGTTGCAGTAAGTTAATAGATAACTAGAATTGTTTCCCAAAGTATCAATTGGTATTCCATAATTAATTGATTGCCAGTTATTACCGTAATCTGTAGATAAATAAATTCCTTTGTCAGTATTTACAATAATATTATTGTTTATTGTATTCAAAGACCACACATAAATCTGATCGCCCGACTCCATTGGCAACCCGTTGTTTATTTGGCTCCAACTTATTCCGGTGTTTGTTGATCTAAATATTCCATATAAAGTACCGGCAAATAAAGTATTCCCAATTTTTTCTATTGCGAATACTGTATTATCATTATTCCAGATTTCAGTCCATGATTCACCATTGTTCGCAGAATAATAAATTTGGCCTGAATTAAATAGCCAGTTATAGTAACCACCTCCAATATATAATGTATCATTATTTTTGATGAAAGTATTAATGCCACTCGAATCTATCTCGAACCATTCAATTTCATCTGTAGAAGAATAGTATAAGCCATCACCAAAAGCATAAAGTGAATCCCCATAAATTTTAATACCTTTAAAAAAAACATTACTCAAAACTGTATCTCTTTTCCATGTATCTCCTAAATTGGAAGTATAAAATATGCTATTTACATCATTATTATAGGAGGATGTTGAAGTAGTGATAAATAGGTTATTTAAACTCGAACCAATGTGATTAATGTTTTCTACCGTTTTAGGAAATTCTGTAAATACAGGTACCCAGTTAATATCACCTGTTAAAGAAGAATACAATCCTGTGTACGTGGCTGCAAATATTTTATTTTCTAATCCAACTAAAGACAAGACATAAGAGTTTTCCAGAAAATTAGATGTATCCTTAGTCCAAAATCCGGTAGCACCGAAATTGCGATAGACCCCGTCATCTTGTGTACCTGCATAAAGGTAATTATCAATTTTAACAATTGAATAAATTGGATAATACATTCCGTTCCAATTTTTTTTAAGACCCAATGTATCCGGATACCACATATCTCCATTATTTGAGGAATAGTAAATTCCATATTTATTTGTACCCGCATATATATTTTCACCATCAACATACAGTTTCAAAGGACGACTAATCGGTATTCCTTCATTAATGGAAGTCCAGCTAAGCCCTTCATCAGTAGACCTAAACATACCTTCTTCTGCCGAACCAGCGAACAACGAACCATTCAAAACTGCAAGTGAATAAATCGACCAATATGAAGAATCGCCATTCGATGGATACCAATTTTCACCATTGCTTGAAGATTTATAAACTCCAAAATCAGTTGCAGCAAAAAGCTGATTACCCAATTTAACCATTGAATAAACATTCATCCAATTTCCACGATGTAGTCCATTATTTTTTAGTTCCCAGGTTTCCCCCATGTTCGTAGAGCGATATATTCCATGTTCTCCTGTTGCATATATAGTATTCTCATCAATCAAAAAATCCATTGTCCAATAGATATTACTAATTCCCGAGTCGCTTTTTGACCATTTAATACCTCTATCTGTAGAACGATAAATCGTATTTCTGTATGTTCCAACAAATAAAGTGTCTCCCTTAGCTGCAATTGAAGAGGTCGAAATAGGTATATTTATCTCAGGAAGTATTATCTTCTGCCACTGGGCGATAACATTTTGCACATCAATAATGAACAATAAAAATGTTAAAGCAATTATTAAATTGAATTTCCTCATAATCTACTTTTAATAATCATTCTAATTTATAAAATCCCTCAAATGTATAACGGCTCTGCTTTTCACCCAGCCTGTCCCGATGTAGTCCGGTTTTGTATGGACGAAGTCGGGAAAATTAGTAAAAACTTTATTTAACTGTACAAACTTTAACTACAATTTTACTATGTTAATCAAACTTAAAAATCCTAAACTCTCAGCCAAAAAAATATTTTTACAGTAAGTGGTAAACTATGCAACTAAACTACTATGGACTACAAGTCCATAGGTTTGGTTACGAATAAAATTCGTTTAGAAGCACCAAAAAGTAAATGACAAAAGACAAATAATTACCAAGTTTCAAATTCCATTTTTAAGACATTTGTTTTTTTATTTCATAATTGTTCAGTATAACTCTTTGTATTTTGATAAATTGAGTCTTGGTATTTATTTGTTATTTCAATTTTGATATTTGTCTTTTTGTTCTAATTTTTTAGAAGCTAAAGCGAGATGCATAGTTTTAACTCCGAACTGTGAACAATAAAATATCCTACCTCCAAAAACCTAATAGCAAATTACAAGTATCTCATTGCGGGGCTGAGCTCATCCCTAGATCCCGCTCTGCGGGGACACCGGATTATCTCTCGGTAGAGTTTATCCCGATTCTCTTTATCGGGGGGCTTCGAGATCAATCCTTTATAACGTTATATGCATATATAAAGTAAAAACTAGTTTATCTAACTTCAAAAGAATTAGAAAACTTACTAATGCTTGAATCACTTTTATTAGTGT
>JAADHG010000031.1 GCA_013151975.1 Chlorobiota bacterium
ATATATTGTAAATGATGATTGTGAGATTAAAACAAGAGCCTTATTTTTTGATGAATATAAAAGTCTAACTAAAAAAGCAAGAGGTAAAACAGTAATTGTCGCACTACACCATCCAATGTTTACTAATGGTTCTCATGGAGGTCAATATTCTTTTAAGAGTCATATGCTACCTGTTCCAATTTTAGGAACTCTAAAAAATATAATAAGAAAAACAGGAGGTATTAGCACTACAGATATTCAAAACAAAAAATATAGAGAGTTTCAAAAACGTTTAGTGACACTATCTCAGGAAAACGAAAAAGTGATTTTTGTGTCAGGACACGATCATAATTTGCAATATATAGTTAAAGATAATTTACCGCAAATAATTAGTGGTTCTGGTTCTAAAATTAATCCAACACGTAATGTTGATGGCGAATTTTCTTATGGTACACAAGGCTATGCCAGATTGGATGTATTTAATGATGGCTCATCGTATGTACGTTTTTATGAAGCTGAAACAGATAAAGTGGTTTTTGAAACAGAGGTGTTTTCAGCAAGTAAAAGTAAAGAGACTAAGACCTATAAAAACAATTTTCCTAAAGAGAAAACAGCTTCAGTTTATACTAACAAAGAAACCGAAAAAAGTAAATTTTATAAGAAACTTTGGGGCGAACGTTACCGAAAATATTTTAGTACGAACGTTACAGTACCTACAGTTAATCTAGATACTTTATTTGGTGGATTAATGTCAACTCGTAAAGGTGGAGGAAACCAATCAAAATCATTGCGATTGGAAGACGCAGAAGGTAGAGAATATGTTATGAGAGCGTTGCGTAAAAACGCAGTGCAGTATTTGCAGGCAGTTGCTTTTAAAGATCAATATATTGAAGGTCAATTTGATGATACAAATACACAAGGATTACTACAAGACATGTTTACAGGATCACATCCTTATGCACCTTTTACTATTGCAACATTATCGAAAGCTGTCGGGATTTTTTATACAAATCCAGTACTTTATTATGTGCCTAAACAAAAAGCATTAGGAGTTTATAACAATGATTTTGGAGATGAACTTTATATGATTGAAGAACGTACAGCCAATGGTCATGGAGATAAAGCTAGTTTCGGATTTTCCAATAAATTGATTAGTACGTACGATATGTTAAGAGAATTACGTAAAGATGAAGATAATATAGTTGATGAAGTAGCTTACATACGTGCTCGATTGTTTGATATGTTAATAGGCGATTGGGATAGACATGAAGACCAATGGCGTTGGGCAAAATTTAAGGAAGGTAAAAAAACCATTTACAAACCTATGCCTCGAGATCGAGATCAAGCATTTTCAATCATGGCAGATGGTGCTCTATTGGGTTTTGCTACAAAAGCTATTCCTACATTGCGCTTAATGCAATCTTATGATGAAGAAATAAAAAGCACAAAATGGTTTAATCTAGAACCTTATCCATTAGATATGGCGCTAATCAAGCAATCAAGTAGAGATGTTTGGGATGCACAAGTAAAACATATTGTAAACAATTTAACCAATGAGGTTATTGATGAAGCCTTCTCTTATTTTCCTGACGAAGTAAAAGATGAGACTATCCAAGATATAAAACGAAAATTAATAGGAAGACGTGCTAATCTTCAGCAAATTTCTGATAATTATTATCATCAAATAAATAAATATGCCATCATAAAAGGCACAGATAAAGACGATTGGTTTGATGTAGAACGCTTAAGTTCAACTACTAAAGTTACAGGATATCGTATTCAAAAAGGAAAGAAAGGAGATATCTTTCACCAAAGAGAATACTCGTCTTTAAACACAAAAGAAATCTGGATTTATGGTCTTGACGATAATGATACTTTTAAAGTTTTCGGCAATGGAAATAACTTAATAAAAGTGAGGATTGTTGGAGGGCAAAATAAAGACACTTACATTGTTGAAAATGGAGAAAAGCTCAAGATTTATGATTATAAGACAAAAGAAAGTGTTTTTGTTACTAACAAGGGCAATAAGAAATTAACTGATAATTATGAAACTAATGTTTACAATTATAAAAAGCCTACTTATAATTCTAATCAATTAATTCCTGCAATAGGTGCAAATCCAGATGATGGTTTTAAAATAGGGTTTGTAAATACCTTTACAACTTATGGTTTTGAACGCAATCCATTTACATCTCAACATACATTTTCTTCATCGTATTATTTTGCAACAAATGGATTTGATTTCACTTATAATGGTGAGTTTGCTAATGTCATTGGACAATGGAATCTTGGAATAGAAGCTAAGTTTACAAGTCCAAACTATAGTATTAATTTCTTTGGTTTTGGCAACGAAACCTTAAATCCAAATGTTGAAGACGAAGATAATTTTGGAAAGGATTACAATCGTGTGAAAATAGGAACAATACGGTTTGCACCTTCATTAATTTGGAAAGGAGATTTAGGAGCCAGTTTTAAATTCGGATTAAATTATGAAGACATTGAAGTAGAAAACACTCAAGACCGATTTATAAATACATTTTATGGAGCAAATAATGGAAATAGTAAAAATACATTTGCAGGAGTAGAAGCAGCCTATAACTTCCAAAACAGAGATAATAAAGCATTTCCAACCTTAGGAATGGAAGTTAATTTACAAGTTGGTTATAAAACCAATTTAGACGAATCTGATAACTTTGGATATATTATTCCATCACTAGCTTTTGATTATAAATTAGTACCTAGTGGTCAAATAGTATTAGCAACAAAGTTAAAAGGCCATTTAACTTTAGGCGAAGGTTTTGAGTTTTATCAAGCAGCGAGTTTAGGAGCTAGTGATGGGCTTCGTGGTTATAGAAATCAACGTTTTACAGGCAAAAGCGCATTCTATCAAAGTACTGATATTCGTTTAAATTTACGTAAAGTAAAAACAGGATTATTACCACTTAATATTGGTATTTATGGTGGTTTAGATTATGGTAAAGTTTGGGTTGATGGCGAAGATTCAGACAAATGGAACAACTCTTATGGTGGAGGTATTTTTGCAAATATGCTTAATATGATGTCACTA
>JAADHG010000279.1 GCA_013151975.1 Chlorobiota bacterium
TCCTCATTAGTGATGTATCCTATTTGGAAATATGGAACCGAAGAACAGCGTCAAAAATATTTACCAAAGCTAGCAAGTGGAGAATGGATGGGTTGCTTTGGTCTAACCGAACCCGACCATGGGTCTAACCCAAGTGGTATGACTACTAATTTTAAAGATATGGGTGACCATTATCTTTTAAATGGTGCCAAAATGTGGATTAGTAATGCGCCGTTTGCACAAGTTGCTGTGGTTTGGGCAAAAGATGAAAGTGGTCGTATTCATGGTCTTATTGTAGAGCGTGGTATGGAAGGATTTACAACACCTGAAACACATAACAAATGGTCACTTCGTGCCAGTGCTACTGGAGAACTCATTTTTGATAATGTAAAAGTGCCTAAAGAAAATATATTACCAAACAAATCAGGATTAGGTGCACCTCTTGGATGTTTAGATTCTGCGCGTTATGGTATTGCTTGGGGAGCTATTGGAGCAGCCATGGATTGTTACGACACTGCTTTGCGTTATAGCAAAGAACGTATACAGTTTGGAAAACCAATTGGACAATTTCAATTACAACAAAAAAAGCTAGCTGAAATGATTACCGAAATCACCAAAGCACAATTATTAACATGGCGCCTTGGTGTGTTACGTAATGAAGGCAAAGCAACCTCGCCTCAAATATCTATGGCAAAACGCAATAATGTAGATATGGCAATACACATTGCACGAGAAGCGAGACAAATGTTAGGTGGCATGGGAATTACTGGCGAATACAGTATTATGAGACACTCTATGAATCTTGAAAGTGTGATTACTTATGAGGGCACACACGACATTCATTTACTAATTACTGGTTTAGATATTACAGGATTGAATGCGTTTAAGTAACCAACTACGTTAGATTTAATTATCTCACTCAGTCTTGAAAAATAAACAAATGCTTCTCAAGTTAGGAAGTATTTTTTATTGTAAACTCTGGATTGCCTTATGATGAGAATTTTGTTTCTTCCCGATAGTTATAGGGATTAAACTAAAAACGCTTGATTTTTAAACTAAATTCGCTTTTTCTTTAGCACAATGTTTAACAAAATCAAGGACATGGCGCAAATTAGACTTAACTTTGCAGCATAATAAAAAATGGCGCTGAAAATAAGAATGTCATTTGCACAATCATTTATATGTCATTTAATTCCTTAGGCTTATCCAATGCTTTATTAAAAGCCGTTAGTAAACAAGGCTATACAACACCAACACCAATACAACAAAAAGCAATTCCTTTAATTTTAGAAGGAAAAGATATATTGGCTTCTGCTCAAACAGGTACTGGTAAAACAGCAGGTTTTACATTGCCAATGCTTCAAAAGTTGTCTCAAGGACAACAATTACGTCATCGTCCCATTAAAGCATTAGTATTAACGCCAACACGCGAATTAGCAGCACAAGTATATGACAATGTAAAAACTTATAGCGAATTTCTAGACATTCGTTCTGCCGTTATTTTCGGAGGTGTTAACCAAAAGCCACAAGTGGCCACTATCAGAAATGGTGTTGATATTATTATTGCAACTCCAGGACGTCTCTTAGATTTGCAAAACCAGGGCCTTTTATCGCTTTCTAAAATTGAAATATTGGTTTTAGACGAAGCAGATAGAATGCTTGATATGGGTTTTCTTAGAGATATTAAAAAGATTATTAGTTTAATGCCAAGACGAAGACAAAATCTTTTGTTTTCGGCTACGTTTTCAAAAGAGATTAAAAAGTTAGCAAACGACTTTTTAAATCACCCAGTTTTGGTAGAAGCAACTCCTGAAAACTCAACCGTTGATGCTATAGAGCAGAAAGTATATCGTGTAGCAAAAAGTTTAAAAACAGGATTGATTATTAAGCTGATTTCTGAAGGTAATTGGAAACAAGTATTAGTATTTACTAGAACTAAACATGGCGCAAATAAGTTATGTAAAAAAATGGTTAGTGCAGGTATCTCGGCAGCTGCTATTCATGGAAATAAAAGTCAAGGCGCACGTACTAAGGCATTGGCTGGATTTAAAAATAATTCCGTTAGAGTTTTAGTTGCAACAGATATTGCTGCTCGCGGTTTAGATATTCCGTTATTGCCACATGTAGTAAACTTTGAATTACCTAACATTTCGGAAGACTACGTACATAGAATTGGACGAACGGGTAGAGCAGGCGCTAGTGGTGAAGCTCTATCTTTGGTAAGTGCTGAAGAGACGACGTATTTAAGAGATATTGAAAAGTTAGTTAGTTTAAAAATTCCTGTTGAAATTGTTGAAGGTTTCGAGCCTGATCCAAATGCATCAACAGAACCTATAAAACAGGGACAAGGAAGAGGAAGAAGACCACATAATTCTAATAAATCAAAATCTCAAAATTCAAGAGGAACTGATGATAGAGGTAATTCTGGAAATAATAGAAATGCTAGCAGAAATAAAAATAGAAACCGAAGACGCAATAGTAATAGACGATAATTATATCTACTAATTTTTTAAAGTATTGAAATCTCAACTCAACAATCCACTTCATGGTATAAAACTTGAACAAATTATCAATGATTTGGTAGATTGCTATGGTTGGGAATATCTAGGAGACAATATTAATATACGTTGTTTTACACATAATCCTTCTGTAAAATCGAGCTTAAAATTTTTACGTCGTACACCTTGGGCTCGAACTAAGGTTGAAACCATATATTTGAAGATGTTGAAGAAACAAAATACTCGTGATTGATTTTTGAATTTTGTTTAACGGTGAGTATAAAAGGGTATTTTAATGCCTTTTATATATGCTTATGAGCTTTTTTTATTTCTAATTATTTTTATTATTCGGCTATATTCAACTTCTGCCAAATTCCACATATATAGTTTAGGATCGGTTGTGTTATTAAACAGAATAACAACAGTATCAATATCTTTGTGATATTCGGCAAAACTCTGGTATCCAGGAACCCATCCAGAATGTTTGTACACATAAATTGAGGAATAGATTTCCTGTTCTCCTTCATCAAACACTGAGCCATCGTTTAATGCCCTCAAGAATATATGCCCACGTCCTCTGCTGTAGCTAACATTCCATAATTCTCAGTTTTTAAATCGAATTCATAGCCAACATGGTAGCCACTCATAACATCGTCTATATCCACTTCACTAAGCGAACTGAAAGTATTGTTAAGCCCGAGAGGAATCAAAATTTCCTCCTTGATATATTGGTGACGGTTATAACCCACCACTTTATCAATGAGTTCTCCAATCAACAAATAATTGGTATTTGAATAGCCATAATCTTCATTTGGTTCAAAGTTAGCAGGCAAATCAAGTGCAAGTTCAAGGGTTTCTTCACGGCTTTCTGGCGGATTTTCCCAATAACTAGGATAGTCGGTATAATTGGGAATGCCACTTCTATGTTGAACCATCAATCTCAAGGTGATTTTTTCTGCATTCTCAATTCTTCCCACAAGTTCTGGAAAGTAATCAGCGAGCGTTTTATCCAAAGACAAACGTTTATCATTTACCAATT
>JAADHG010000193.1 GCA_013151975.1 Chlorobiota bacterium
CACCAATCAAAACGCCAACCACAGGACGAATAAACAATAAAAAAGTTCCTACTTGTGCCGATTGTACCTGATCGTATAACATGACATCTTTAGCATACAATGAAAAAATATCGGTGATTTTATAACCTACATAGGCGCACAGGATAATAACCATGAGCAAAAATACTGAAGGCAACCGTAACACTTCTTTAACTTGCAAAATTGTTATTTTTTGTAAGATAATCTCAGCTTCAGTTTTGCGATCTAATTTTAAAAAGAACCACACTAAAACCCCTACAAAAATAACGATACTAGAAGATACTAATATCACTTGTTTAAAGGCTTCTCTACTTTCAGATAGTGTTACTTCCGAAATTTCTGAAGTAATAAACATTGAAAAAATAAGCACTCCTAAAATTCCAAAAAGAGCTCCTACTAATCCACGTCCTCCATCTAAAAACCCAAATGCCTTTCCTTGCGAAGTAGATCCTCCCCAAACTCGGGTGGCTTTTATCATTGGAGCCCAGAACAAAAATATAGTAGTAAAACCCCAATAACCGTAAAGTATTTTTAAAACCGTATAACTCGGAAATGTAGCATATACAAATCCACCTAGAGCAGTCATCCATAATGCGACTGCAATTAATTTTCTTGGTTGAAACTTATCGGCTAATGGACCACCAAAAGGATACGACAAGAAAGCGACAATGCCATATACAGAACCGCAAATACCAATTTGAAAATTATCTAAATTAAATACTTCTAGTACTGTTGGTAAAAAGACACGTTTAAGCACAAATGGAAGAATAAATACAGACTCTCCTGCCAAAATAATTAGTAAGAGAAAATACCAAGGCGCTTTTTTTTGATGCATATAGCTAACAGATTTTTTACTTTAAAGTAAAGTTTATGAGCTAAAATAGTTCTATATATTCACTTTAACACTTAAAAGATAAACTATGATACTACAGAAACACTTCTGCCATCATACACCGTGCACTTCCACCACCACAAGCTTCAATAGTTTCTAAAGAGCTTGATAGTAAGTCGCAATGCTTTTCTAATATCTTTATTTGAGATTGCGTTAATGCACTAAAAGCAGCGTCGCTCATAACTAAAAATGGTTTATCATCACGTCCTTTTACTTGTAGCATATTACCAGCAAAATTATTAACTTGATACTCGGTAATATCAATTATTTCTTTACCATCAGCTTTAAGATGCTTCACCACATTTTTGCGTTCTTTTTTATCATCAATACTTGCTAAACAAATCACTGCAAAGTGTTCTCCAAGGCACATGATAACATTGGTATGATAAATTGGTGTGCGTTTACCATCAACAGTTTGGTTGGCTGTAAAAATTACTGGTGTAAACTCAAAATCTTCACAAAACTCAATACAAAGTTCTTCGTCGGCACGTTGCGATAATGCACAATAGGCCTTTCTATGTATGCGATCTAGCACCAAGCTACCTGTTCCTTCAAGGAAAAGACCTTCCTCTTCAGCACTTCTATAATCTACAATGTTTTTAACTGTAAAGCCTTCTTGTTCCAATTGTAAAAGTATTGCTTCGCGACGTTCTAAACGTCTGTTTTCCGCAAACATTGGGTACAACCCAACGGTACCATTTTCGTGAAACGAGATCCAGTTATTTGGAAAATGCGCATCAGGTGTGTCTAGCCCATCTGTGCTCTGAAACACAATTACAGTAACACCAACAACTCTCAACTGCTTAACAAAATCATCAAACTCTTGTTGTGCTCTTTGTTGAAGTTCTTCTTGAGAAATATCATGAATTTCTTTTTGATAATGGTTGTTAACTGCAGTTTGCTCGTTAGTCCTAAAGTGCGTAGGACACACCATTAATAAAGTATTTGTGGTTTGTTGCATTTGGTAAAATTAAAACTTTTAAAAATGACACAGATTATATTCTAAATAAAAACCGTTAACTTACATTTTTAATAACTCTCTAAAATATCTAAACCATGAAATATAATCTTAAGAAAATAGCACTTTTAGCTGAAATTATTGGAGGATTTGCAATAGTGGTCTCGTTAATATTTGTTGGTATTCAATTTAAAGAGAATACTAAAGCTACAAAATCGGCAACAGCCAATGCCGCAAATGCTATAACAATCGCTTATTATTCCGAAATTGGTAACAGCGCACAATCTAGCCAACTTATGTGGAATTATATAAAGGATCCCAAAAGCATAACATCAAGTGGTGAAAAATATCAAGCTACTATATTAATACATGGTTTAGTCTTATCGTTTCAAAACAGTTACTATTTAGCAAATGAAGGGACACTAGACCAGAATGTTCAAGAATCTCTTACAGCTGCTTTAAAAGCAGTAAAAAATCAACCAGGTTTTGTTGATTTTTGGGAGAATAGAAAATCTCTTTTCTTTGAAGAATTTAGAGATTATGTCACAGCAATATTTGTTTCAGATACCAAAGTAACTGAAGGTGTTTACGAGAATTTAAAAGACGATGATGAAGAAAAAGTTATTCCTGATTAATTAATCTATAAATCAATTAAAACTGATTTTATCTAAATAATACAAACCATTAGAATGAAAAATATTAACAATTTTAAAGGAGCGATTATTGAAGAAAGCTTAACAAATCCAGATGTTTTAAAGAAAGTTAGTATCACTAAAACAGATGTATACACAGTTACGGAAAGACATAAAACTCCATGGGTAAAGAAATGGACATTTCATTTTGTTGAAGTAGACGAAAATAAGGCAGAATATATTGCTTCAGAAATCGGTAAAAATATGGATTCTGAACATGTTTGGTATGCAGATTTTTGCAACAACAAAACTCATTATGTAATTTATTATAATCACGTATTTAAAATGGATATTAATAAGAAAGAAGATTATCAGAAAGCTATTGATTATGGAAGTAAACTAGGACTTCCTAATTATCAATTAGATTTTTCACCACATCATAAAGTCTCTTAGCCCAACTTCTGCTTTTTGTTACATTCGGGATACCTAAAAGGGATAAAATGAAAATCTAAAACGGAAAAT
>JAADHG010000178.1 GCA_013151975.1 Chlorobiota bacterium
GTTATAATTTCTGCTATTATTAGTTTCTTAATAGTTGGAACTCATAAAGGAGTAGTTCGTTTTACAGGTACTAAGGATATTATTAATATTATTATTGGAGTTAATATATTAGCGACAATACTACTGGTTGAAACTTTCCTTACCCGACAGTTTAACTTTTTTATTGCTTGTGATATATCGGGTTCTATTATATACATCCATTTACTATTAAACATCTTATTCTTAATATCAGCCAAGCTTTTTATTAAAGCAAGTTATAAAACAATAATTTCTGGTTTTAAAGAGAAAACTAACGTTTTACTTTATGGTGCTGGTAGTTCTGGCAATATAACCTACGATGTTATTTCTAATGATCCTAAAGCAAATATTGAAGTCATAGGATTTATAGATGATGATGAACGTAAAATCGGAAAAAAAATAAACCTCCTTACCGTTTATAGTTCTGAAACAATTGATGAAGAATTTCTTTTAAAACATGACATTCATGAAATCATTATTTCAATTCAAAATATAAGTTACCATCGTTTATTAGAAATTTCTAGTTATTTTCTTGAAAAATCCATAAAAGTAAAAATAGTGCCTCCTATTCAAAAATGGATTGATGGAGACTTACAAGCAAGCCAAATTCAGGATGTGAAAATTGAAGATTTATTAGGACGAGAGCCTATAAGTTTCGAAAACCCAATTTTGATTGAAGAATATGATAACAAGGTTGTATTAATTACTGGTGCAGCTGGTTCCATTGGAAGTGAGATAGCACGAAATCTTTGCAATTTTAATTTTAAAAAACTAATACTTGTAGATATTGCTGAGTCACAATTATATAATGTTCAGCAAGAGTTCATTCAACAAGAAATAACAAACTTTGAAGTCATTATTGCCGATATTAGATGTACTATAAGAATGAATCAAATTTTTACAGACCATAGGCCAGAAATAATTTTTCATGCGGCAGCTTATAAGCATGTTCCACTAATGGAAAATAACCCTCAAGAAGCTATAGCTGTAAATGTTGGAGGAACTATTAATGTCGCTAATTTATCAGTAAAACACGGGGTTAATAAGTTCGTAATGATTTCTACTGATAAAGCTGTTAATCCAACAAACGTTATGGGAGCTACAAAACGTGTAGCCGAAATGTATCTATCATGTCTTAAAGGTAAAGGCCAAACAAAGTTTGTAACTACGCGTTTTGGTAATGTATTAGGTTCTAGCGGTTCTGTAATTCCATTATTTAAAAAACAAATTGAAAATGGAGGACCTCTTACAGTAACTCATAGAGATATTACAAGGTTTTTTATGACTATCCCAGAAGCATGTGCTCTTGTACTTGAAGCAGCGGCTATGGGTAATGGTGGCGAAATTTTTGTGTTTGATATGGGAAAATCTGTAAAAATATTTGATTTGGCAATTAACATGATTAAACTCTCAGGTTTAAAATATCCAGATGATATTGATATAAAAATTACGGGATTAAGACCAGGAGAAAAAATATTTGAAGAACTTTTAGCAGATGGTGAAAACACCAAATTAACCTATCATGAAAAGATAATGATTGCTAAAAGTAAAAAAATAGATATGACAATCACTCAAGATAAAATTATAGATTTATATAGCTCAAATTTGAATTGTCAGGCAATAGAAATTGTAGCCAAATTAAAGGATATTGTACCTGAATATATTTCTAAAAATTCTAAATTTGAAGTTTTGGATGCTACTAAAAATTAAACACGAAAGATTATGAAACCACAGTTAAAAATATTTGATTTCTTTAAAATATCTGCGCTATTTACAATTGTTCTATTAAGTTCTTGTGCATCAAGACAAAATATTGTGTATTTCCAAGACGAACCTCTATCTGCCGCAATAGAAAATTCTAATTCAAACTTTGAACTACATTATAAAACAGATGATTTATTAACTATAAATGTATCTGCATTAGATCCTAAAGTAGCAAGACCTTTTAATTTGGAAGCAACATATACAACTCAATCTGTTATTGATGGGCAAGGAGTTTTGTTGCAGCAAACGTACCTTATTGATAGCAATGGAAATATCGAATTTCCAGTTTTAGGAACTATAAAATTAGGAGGCATGTCAAGAACTGAAGCTACTGCTAACCTAAAGGGAAAATTAAGTGAATATATTAAAAACCCTATTGTAAACATTAGATTAGCCAATTTTACTATTTCAATATTAGGAGAAGTAACAAAACCAGGAACTTATACCATACAAGATGAAAGAATCTCATTGCCACAAGCGTTAGGATTAGCTGGTGATTTAACTATTTATGGCAGAAGAGATAATGTATTTTTAATTAGAGAGGTAAATGGTGAAAAAAAGTTTACAAAATTTGACCTTACTTCTGTTAATGTTTTAAATTCTTCAAATTATTACTTAACACAAAATGATGTAATTTACGTGGAGCCAAATAATGCTAAAGTTGGACAATCGGCATACAATAATGGTGTTATTTTGTCAGTAGTTGGTATATTAGCAACAGTTGCTGCAATACTAATTAGATAATCATTTACTTTATGAGTTTAAATTCTAATAATAGTTCTAGTTTAAGAGAACAACTAGAAAAATATTTAGTAAAATGGAAATGGTTTTTAGCTAGTTTCCTTATTTGTTTTGCAATTACATTTTTATACTTAAGATACGCTACTAATTCTTATAAAATAGAAGCTACAATTAAAATTGCTGATAGTAATGAAAAAAGCATGCAAAGAGATGCTAATAGAGCGTATGATTATGGATTATTTGAAAAAGACTATAATAGTGTTCAAGACGAAATTCAAGTCTTAAGCTCCAGAACAATAATTAATAATGTTGTATCTAAGCTAAACCTTAATATACAATACTATATACAAGGGACAATTAAAGAACTTGAAATATATACTAATCCGCCTTTAACTATTAATTTTCTTGAACAAGACAGTGTTTTAACTAATATAGATACTACTTTTATCTTAAATGTAATCTCAAAATCTCAATTTACATTTAAAAACTCTAACAAA
>JAADHG010000173.1 GCA_013151975.1 Chlorobiota bacterium
TATACGGTAACAAAGGAGAAAATGGTGTTGTAGAAATTTATTCAAAACGCAGAAATAAAAAAATAAAACCCTCTTCTAACGAAGATATAAATATTGATGAATTAATTAATTGGGCAACAACTGTAATTGCAGAAGGCAATAACCCTGTTGAATCCTTTAATGATTCAGGTAAAACACCATTGTTCATATTAAATAATAAAGAAGTATCTAAAAAAGAAATAGACGATTTAGATTCTCAAAAAATAAAAACAATTTTTGTATTAAAAGGCGATGCTGCAACAAAAAAGTATGGTAAAAAAGGGAAAGATGGTGCTGTTATAATTACCACAAAAAACAAATAGATTAAAAACTATAGTTTATAAAATAGGCTGTCTAAAAGGTCTTTATTCTGTCGTTTTGAGCGTGTCACATTGAGCACAATCGAAATGCAGTCGGAAAATCTCATTTATCGTATAATAATCAGGTAGTCATTTATATGAGATTCTTCATTTCTCCCGATAGCTATCGGGACAGAATGACACACACTTTTTAGACAACCTCTTTTTGTCTCTTAAATTCTTTCTATTTAACTATTACTTTTTTTATTACAGACTTACTTTCAGAAGTGATTTTAATAAAGTAAACGCCACTAGACAAGCCTAAATCTAAAACCGAATTATCAATATTTTTAAAGCTATTTATTTTTCTTCCTTCAACTGAAAACACTTCTAAATTAGTTTCATCTTGAATGCCTTTAATATAAATTTTACTAGTAGTTGGATTGGGATATATTTGTATATCTAAAACCTTGGTATCACTAATTCCTAATGCTTGATTCCAAGTATCACCTATATTGTTTCCCCAAATATATTCGACTAAATCTGGTTGGTCAATAAACGGATTTCTATTAAATTGCCATGTATAGATTACATTGTTTCTATTCATTTCAAAATCGTCTGGAGGATCATTTCTATGCCAATTTAACAAGGTTGCCAAATCACCTAAATTACCAATAGGATTAGTGGTAGGGAAGCCGTTTACAATTGCAAGACCATTATAACGTACAGCCATATACAACACACTACGAGCAACATCGCCTTTAAAACTTCCTAAATTTCCTGTTGGACCATCATATTCAGGACTTCCATAATTTTGGTTACTTCTACTACTGTTTTCTGGCCCATCGGCTGCTCTTAAAGCGTGGGCATCAGAATTTCCGTGACGTAAAGAATCGGCTTCAGTTGTCCAAAACACATCTTTACCATCGGCAACATCATCCAAATTAATACTAAAATAACCTCCACGAGATCTTGGATATGTGTGTTCTCTATTCCATTTTCCAAAATTATTAGAGTCTGTTTGAAAATCTAATTTAGCACGTCCTTGTTCAGTGTAAACCAACCACACTTGGTTACTATTTGCTGGATTTTGGTCAGCTTCTTTTAAAATATCAATCACATCTGCATAGGTTTGTGCTCTAACTGTTGCTGGATTCGCTATAATATCTTGTAACGCTTGTCGCAACGCGGCATCAGACAGGCCATCTAAACTATTGTAATATCCATTAGGTTGTGTACTGGCAACAAGCCCAAAAGTTGGACTTGTAGGAATTCCCCAAGGTGCAATTACAAAGTCATTATCTACAATTCGTATTTGTACATTATCATTTAATGCTAAATATTGTGATGGCAAACTCACAAAGCTAATAATGGCTATCTCATCACCTTCATCATTAACATCATCTACCAAAGAAATGGTTGTACTCGTACTATTTTGACCAATAGGAATTGTAAGTGAGGTGTTTCCAGTAAAGTCTGAAGTGTCAAACGTATTATTACTTAAAACAATATCAAAGTTTAGAACCTCTGTTACAACCTGTTCAGTCATAAAGGTAATGTCAAAGCTATCCCCTTCTGTATATTGTGTTTGTGCTACAGCAAAGCTAACTCCATTTAAAACAACTCCGCTTCCATCATTAAGTTGTCTTGGGGTTGGTGCTTTAACAGTATATGTACCATCGTTATTTCGCTGAATGGATTCATTGTCTTTATTACCATTAATATTTTCATTAATTTGCTGCGTGAGACCTAAAAGCCCCATTAAAACTGCATCATCTGCATCACTAGTATCGTATGCCAAAGCATCAATTAGGTTTGTAGTTGTTGCAAGAGTACCGTCAGGAAAATCGAACCAACTTCCTAGGTAAACAGCAACAGCATCAGCACCATTTTGAATTACGTTGGTAGCGATTAATAACTGTGGAACAGGAGAGACATTAGTGCTTCCTATGAGTAATAAGCCGTTAATATCGGTAGAATAACCATCCAAATCAATAGTAAAATAACTACTGTCTCCTCCATTTGTTGAGCCATTGAACAATACGACAACGTAGCCATCTAATGGAAAATTAGGTGTGCTTGATTTTAATTCAATAAACTCAACAGTATCAATACTAGGTGTATCTGAATCTAATTCGTTTATTACTATTTGACTTATTATAAATTGGCTCATTAAGAGAAACAAGCCTAAAGTAATTATCTGTTTCATTCAATATTTTTTTGTAAATATAAGTTTTATGTTGTTTAAATTAAACTATTAATAGTCTGATTAATTAATAAAATTAAGCACTAAAATAAGTTTCACTATTTTTGCTTTATGCAACAACAGGTATTCAAAATATTAGCTAAACTAAACAAGGCTATTTTACCTAGTTTTACCAAACAACGTTTAGATTTAAGTAAAGTCACAAAATTACAAATGGCAATATTTGGATGGCGGTTATATGTTACTAAACGTGCTTTAAATTAATGGGAGACAATTTTAAAATAATTACTTTGTTGTTCTTCTAAAAAGAAATATATTTGCACACTCAAAATTGGCCTCGTAGCATAACTGAATAGTGCACTTGATTACGGCTCAAGAGGTTGCAGGTTTGAATCCTGCCGAGGTCACGATTGAATCCTTAACATCCTTTATTAATAAGGTGTTGAGGATTTTTTTTATCTGCGTTTGACTTTTCTTTGTCCACATATTTTGAATACNTTATGTCAATATATACTAATAATAATACTTTTCCAATATCATTATTTAATGTGAATGATGACAAACAATATGAATCATTTATGTCTATCCAAATGGACTTCAAAAGAGGACTCCCAATTGGGAATTATATATCATATATAGCAAAAGTATTTAAAGAAGAAAAAAATCAACATTTAATAGCAAAATTGCTCGTTATATTCCCTTTTTTATTCTTTTCAAGCTCTGAAGAAACTAAACAACTAAATTCAAAAAATTATAATATTAAAGAAAATGAATTTTCGGTTCATAATCCCATAAGATTTCTCAGAGTACTAAACTTAAGATTAAATCATGTGGCTATAAGAAACTCTATCAAAGATATTGTT
>JAADHG010000053.1 GCA_013151975.1 Chlorobiota bacterium
TTAACCCTTAGATGGAACACATTCACTTTAAGATGCAATGTCAGCGTAGCTGCGCAGATTAAAGTTCGCCTTTGGCGAATGTGTTCCATCGTTTGGTGTATGAGTAGTAGCGGATTTCTACTCACAAACCTTTCGATTTTCTACTGACCTTTGTTTTATGTTTATACTTTCTTTTGTCACTTAAACCGTTATTACTTATACACAATGTTGTAAAACATTATAATTAGTTGAGATCATATAAATAAATAATACTTTCATACTGTTGATAGAGTGGATTTTCACTTTTGTAAATTAATATTCTTGAGTCACTAACAAAAACACCACTATCAAAATAAGCAGGAATTTCTTTAATAATGGATTGGTCAATACTTTTAAATAAATTTCGCCACCCTAATACACTGTTCCCATTTGGCGAAACATCTTGAACATCTATATTACCATAATCATTCTGAAAAGTTCCTAGGACATTCAAATCTAAATCTAGCAAATAGTGATTCCAGTAAAGTTTATTGTTATTGAATACAATTCTTGCAGATTGATAATTATTACTATTCCATTGATCTATAAGTGAAAAAGTATTGTTAGCTGTCCCGATTTTAGATAAATCTGAAGCAGAAGAATTGCTTTCTCCATGATATAGGATATTATTTTCATCTATTTCAAAGTCTCCATGACTAAAACTTGAATATGCATCTGGAATGACTGTGTTATAAGGAATATTAGTATTGTTGTCCAAATCATAAATTCTAAATTCAGTAGAGCCACTTGTAGGTGGAGTAATATGATAATATAATTTACCATTATTACCAACTTCGATTTTATGAGCACTTGATGATAGGGATAATATAGATTCTAAAGTTTTGGTATTTAAATTAACTTTATGAACAACATTACTTCTAGATGAAAGATACAAATAATTCCCGCTTGGCTCTATGTCTAAATCGCTAAATCTAATATTTTGAAGTATTCTATTATCAACTGATAAATTATTTAGATTAATAAAAATTAAACCATATCCTGTTTCATTATTATCATAAATACTTTCTGTGTTTATAATCCCATAGACATAGTTTCTTGCCAAATCTGGAATAACTTTCAAGATAGGGTAGTCTGTTTTAATAAATTGTCCAGTTTGAATAGAATCTATATTGCTTTCAAATTTATCTGGTGTTTGTGATGTTCTTTTTAAAATTACTTTGTAAAAGTGCTTCTCACCTAAAATAGCAGTTGTATCTACGTAGGTTGTATCTTGAATATTATTAGTGATAAAGATAGGATTGTCTTGTAAGATATTACTTTTAAACCTTGACCTATAGAGTTCAAAAGATTGAAAATTTGAATCATCCATTGAACACCATCTTATGGTAGAAGCGTTATTCGTTTTTTCTATGGGTAAAAGTTTAATTGCATTATAAATCTCTATGGAATCACTTATAATAGAATCAATTTCGTTTATTATATTTAGTTTAATTTGATGAATGTTTTTACTTAATTCCGAAGTAGTAAAGAAAGTTTCGCCTTCTTCACTAATATTTCCATCAAAAATTAACCCATCTTTATCGCTTATCCAGTTCGCTCTTAAATTTGTTAAATCAGATAAATTATCTGTACTAACCATTCCTTTGAAATTCAATTCTTCATCTGGAAAAACGTTATCAAAATCAGAAGGATTCAGAATTTGAACTACGACTCCCTCCAATGATGTAGTTGGCATTTGTTGGGTTCCTTCATCATTTTTATCACAAGCGAACAACAAAAAAATCAATATTAAGAATAGTAATTTAAGTTTCATGGTATGTCTTTAATGTGTTACAACGGTTAGGCTATGATTTCGTTGTGGATAAATCCGTAGGATTTTCCGCTTTAGAAATCAGCCGTGTTAAATATACTAAACTTTGGTATGGCACAAAACCGTAATAATTTTTAGCCGTTGTTGTACTTTCGTTATTTTTTTAATTTTATTTCTTCGTCTAACAATTCATTAATTGAGTTATAGGCTTTCAAAATAATTTCTCCACTTTTGACATTTTCTTGCAAAAAATACACATTTCTTAAAAGTAAATTTTGATATTCTAAATTGTCATATGCATCAAAAATCATCTTTCTAGTTTCAATTTCAGAATGGAAATCATTTTTCTGGATTTCGATAGAATCCACATTATAATAACGATATGGTATTAATGTTCTTTCTAAAATTGTAATTTCTTTATCCCAAAAATTAAGATGTCTTGCTTCATCTTCTGCATAATCTAATAATATATCATTCCAATTAGTAAGAAAATATTTCAAAGAATCATTTTCCACTTTGTCAATCTTTCCAGTTGATAAAATAGAATTCAAAATACTTCTCGAAGGGTTGAATGTTCTTACTCCGGGACGAACTGGCGTAGTTAAACGATTTGACTCAATTAATTCTCGATTTGAAATGTTAGAGATAAAGTCAATCCAAGTTTGGCTAATGTTTTTCTTAAATTGATGATGCTTATTAAATACTTTGGTGTTTTTTGTGAATTCTTGTTTTAAATCCATCAAAGCAGTCAATTCACTTTTAGAGTCTTTTCGTAATTCATTCCAATTATTAATTGATAACGCAATTAAAATCCCAATAACTACAAGAATAATTTCTCCAATAGCGTACTTAAAATACTTTCCAGTTTTATTTTTTTCCATTAGGTCGTAGCGTTTTTTTCTAAAGAGTTTTATCATTGTTCATTGGTTGGTGTCATAATGAAGTACAACATAGGGATATGTTCTCCGGTGTATATACTCCCATTATATATACACTTACAAATCTAATAGATTTTAATTAGGAATCTTAAAAAAAAATAAACCCCATCTTATTTAAAGATAGGGTTTATTATATAGTATTACTTCTCGATACAGTTCCGATAGCATCGGAATCACTCGAAGTGAGAGTATTTATTCCTCTAAAAACGGATAACGGTAATCTGTTGGTGTTACAAAGGTTTCTTTAATCATCCTCGGAGATACCCAACGTAATAAGTTTTGTGCAGAACCCGCTTTATCGTTAGTTCCCGAAGCTCTTGCGCCTCCAAATGGTTGCTGCCCAACAACGGCTCCTGTTGGCTTGTCATTAATATAAAAGTTTCCTGCACAATTTTGTAAAGCTTTTGTAGCTTCGTCAATAGCATATCTATCTGTGGCAAGAACGGCTCCTGTTAAGGCATATTCGCTTGTTTGGTCAACTAATTTTAAGGTTTCAGAATAGTCATTCTCATCATACACATAAATAGTGATAACTGGACCAAAAAGTTCGGTACACATAGTTGTGTATTTTGGGTCTTTAGCAAGAATTACGGTTGGTTCAATAAAATAACCTTTGCTTTTATCGTAACCACCACCTACAATAATTTCAGCATCGCTATCAGCTTTGGCTTGGTCAATATATTTAGCCAACTTATCAAAAGAACCTTCGTGTATTACAGCAGTAACAAAATTACTCATGTCTTCAGGAGAACCCATTTTGATTGAATTTAAATCTTCTATAAGCTGAGATTTAACGTCACTCCACAAATTACTTGGTATATAAGCTCTTGAAGCAGCAGAACATTTTTGTCCTTGAAACTCAAAAGCGCCTCGAACAATAGCCGTAGACACTTGTTTGGCGTTTGCCGATTTATGAGCAACGATAAAATCTTTACCACCAGTTTCGCCTACAATTCTTGGATAGGTTTTATAATTATGAATATTGTTTCCAATCTTTTTCCATAGCTCTTTAAAAACAAATGTGGAACCGGTAAAATGTAAACCAGAAAAATCTGGACTACTCATTACTGTATCAGTAATCATGACAGGATCTCCAAAAACGACATTAATAACACCAGGAGGAACACCAGCTTCATTAAAAACATCCATTAGTATTTTAGCAGAGTAAATCTGACTATCGCTAGGTTTCCAAACCACAACATTCCCCATCATGGCCATACAAGACGGCAGGTTTCCAGCAATTGCAGTAAAATTAAAAGGTGTAACAGCATACACAAATCCTTCAAGCGGTCTGTATTCAACTCTGTTCCATGCATCACTTGTGCTTTCGGGCTGTTCAAGGTAAATGTCTGTCATAAACTGCACATTAAAACGCAAGAAATCTATCAATTCACAAGCGGCATCAATTTCAGCTTGATGAATGGTTTTAGATTGCGCTATCATTGTTGCAGCATTTATTTTTGCTCTATATGGACCTGCAATTAATTCAGCAGCTTTTAAAAAGATACCAGCACGTTGTTCCCAAGGTAATTGTGACCACGTTTTTCTTGCTTCTAAAGCTGTAGAAATCGCATCTTCAACATGTGTTTTTTCTGCTAAATGATAGGTTCCAACTATATGTTGATGATCATGAGGAGGAGACATTGTTCTGGTATTTCCAGTGGTAATATTTTTTCCATTTATATAAAAAGGCACATCAATTTTGCTGTTAAACATTTCTTTATATGTTTTAAGTACAGCTTCACGTTCTGGAGAACCAAGTGCATACGATTTTATAGGTTCGTTTACAGCTATTGGTACGTTGAAAAATCCTTTTCCCATTATTTATTTCGGTTTAATAATTCATTAAAATTTGACTGCAAAGTTACAACAATTTTGACGATTTTTTATTTGAAGGATTGCAAAAACCACGTTAAAATCTTGGTAATTTTTTGTAAGTTGCCAAAGAGTTTTTAGACTATTGCATTTATGTGTACAGTTACTATTATTCCGAAAGGAAATAACAACTTTATTTTAACATCTAACCGTGATGAAGCGCCAAACAGGACGTCGCTTGCGCCTGAAATCTATTCGGTTAAGAATACAGCAATGCTATTTCCTAAAGATGAGTTGGCAGGAGGTACTTGGATTGGCGTAAGCGAAAAAAATCGATTAATTTGTTTGCTCAATGGCGGATATATATGTCACGAACGCAAAGCAGCATATAGAATGAGTCGTGGTGTTGTGGTGAATGATTTATTAGCTTCAGATGATGTGGTGTCATGTATTGAAACATATAACCTTGATAATGTAGAACCATTTACCTTAGTTATTGCCGATTGGAATACCAATTTAAAATTCTATGAATTGGTTTGGGATGGTACAGAAAAGCACTTTTCAGTATTACCTTTAGCACCTAAGATTTGGTCGTCATCAACATTATATAATGCTGATATGAAACAAGAGCGTTTCCAGTGGTTTGAAGATTTTAAAAAGAAAAACGAATTAGATGCTACTACTTTGATGAATTTTCATAAAACTGCAGGACATGATAATCAAGATTATGGCGTTATAATGGATAGACACTATGTAAAAACAACAAGTATTACACAAGTAGAGAAAAAGGAAGATATTGTCGATATGCAATTTCACGACCTACAGCGTAATACTGTTTCGATAAAAACACTTAAACTTCAGCAAACTGTAAATGAATAATTCTGGAATTATTATAATATTAGCTTATCCGGAAACTGTAGTGCCTCTTGCAGACGAATGGTATTCTCCTATTTTACGTTTTATAGGTATTGGTAATAAATATTACATTAGAGCTGGTCATGCAGCTTTAATACTAATACAGAAGGATACAGGAATTTTAGATTATTATGATTTTGGACGCTATATTACTGCGCAATCTACTGGAAGAGTAAGAGGAAAAGATACAGATTATGAATTAGATTTTTCTCTTAAAGCTACAATTGAAGACGGGAAAATTAAGAACTTAGAAGAGATTCTTAAATTTTTTGCTGTTAACTCTGAATTAATTCATGGTGAAGGAAAATTAATTGCTTCGGTTTGTGATGTTATTGATTACCAAAAGGCTAAAGATTTTATTACAATGATGCAGAAACGTCATTTTATTCGTTATGGAATTTTTAATAAAGAAGCGAGTAATTGTTCGCGTTTTGTAACTTCAACTTTAATTGCTTCAGTAAATAACGAGCGTATAAAAAAGCAACTCATTAAATCTACAAGATTCACACCAAGTACTATTGGAAATGTGATAATAGGAAATACAGGAGATTATGTTTTTGAAGTGTCTGATGAAGGAGAAATAGCGGAGTATAATTCTTCAGTTAGAAAAGAAAATTTAAAATGTTTCTTTGATACATTAAAAAATTACAAACCAAATTTAGTTGGGAATAAACTTCCTAAAACTGTTGATGGTATTCATGATAATGCCCAATGGCTAGGTGGTGTTGGTTCTGGTGCATGGTTTGAACTGCATAATACTTCAGCCAGAGATGAATATAGATTTAGACGTATTTCACCTTATGGTAATATTGATGTTGATGGATATTTTAAAGTAAATGACACTAGTTTTAATTATGAGGATGCCTATAATTTTGTGCATTATTCAAATTGTTCATTTTGTCATGTAAAACAAAATAATACTGTATATAGATTTGATTTAATTAGAAGGCTTAATTAAGAGCAAAACCAGCACTTAATTTAAACGTAGGAATAACTACTCTAAACTTATTAGTAGTTGAAAAATTAACCATATTATAATGCCCTTGCATAGCTCCGAAAGGAGATGCTAATAAAGCACCAGAATTATAAGTATGTGATTCTCCTGGTTTTAAAACAGGTCTTTTGCCTATAACGCCTTCACCTTCAATAATTTCAACATTGTTAAGCGCATCCAAAATTCGCCAATGTCTTGAATTTAACTGTACAGAGTCTTTACTTTGATTTTCAATGGTAACTTTATACCCAAAGGCAAAGTGCACTTTATAATTTTTATAAAAAGTGCCTTCAAAATTTGTCTCTACTGAGATTTTTATGCCTCTTGTTACTTGTTGAACCATATTTATTTAAAGGGAATAATACGTTATATATAATCAAAAATAATAAAAAATTATATTTCTTATTTTATTTTTTCAAAATCTTAGATGAATTTAACAGTTTATTAGACAATCAGTTACTAATATTGGTTGAATTGCCTTCGCCATAACCAATTATCTTATCAAAACGTGCACCTAAGTCTCTATAATACACCAAAACCTTATAGTTGTTTTCGGTTTGCCAGTAGTTTCCGCTTATTGCACCTTCATCAATATTTCCTTTAGCATCTACTATAACGTACTTATAATTATAAAACCCTTGTTTTAAGGTTAAAGTTGTTTCGTAATAACCAGTCCTTGGGTTAAATGTCATTTTAGTATTTTCGGTAATAGCATAATTGTTAAAATTGCCATATACATGTATGCTTTTATCATCTAACATTTCAGGATGCTGTAAAGAAAAATGAAGTACTGTATAATCTGCTTCAATAGTAACATCTCTAGCATTTAAGGCAGTAATTAAAAAGTTTCCGTTTATATCAGGATTATAAGTATAAGGCCTGTTAGCCCTAATAATATCTGTAAATAAGTAATGGTGATAAATATCTTGTAAATCGATAAACTGAATACCCACATTGGCTCCTCTAACATCTTTGTTTTCAAAATATAAATATTCATTGCCTCCCCAAAAACTAGATTCGGTATCATATTTATAAATAAGTGATCGACCAATAGTATATAAGGGCTTTAAATTGGAGATTACAGTATTTAAATTATTGTTTTGTATCACTACTGTTTTAATAGTGCGTTTCGGATTGTTAAATAACATTGACGCTGAAGAAATTTTAAAATCTACCGATTGCTTTTGCTGTACAAAGCGTACATCTCGTGAACGCTTAATAGCAACGCCAACATTTACCAAATCTTCATAAATCATAAATTTTCTGGTAAACATAAGTTCGTCATAATCGTTGTAAATTTTTAGCATGTAATTTCCTGAAATCTTTAATCGTGTTTGTGAATTGGGGATTTGCAAATTGTAATGTGAATAGATTTGATAGGTGTTAAATGAGTTTTCGTAATTAACAATTCTAACATTATCAATACCTTGAAGATATTCCGATTTTAATAGGGTTTTATTTGGTGTCCAATCAAAATTATAATACTCTATTTTATAATAAAAATCGTCTTCATCACCATTTAAGACATCAAACTCTAACTGTAGTCGTTCATTAAGTTTTAAAATAGGGAGTTGGCTCTCGTTTGTATTACTTTTAAAGGTTATGGTTTTAATATAATCAGGCGGGTTTACTTCTTCAACTTGTGAAAAAGTAATTGTTGAAACAAATAATAAAAAGAAGAATAGTGTAAGTCTAAAATTCATTATAAATGGTTTGGTGTGTAAAGATAAACAAAATTTATGCCTAAAAGTTGTGTTTTGTCTGGTCGAGCGCAGTCGAGACCTAATTGAGGCCTCTCGTTAAGCTTCGCTTGCTACTTTTCGATATAAAAAATATTTTATATTTCAGTAATACTCGAGGAGACATTTTAAAAATAACTAAAAATTTAATCATTGTTTAAATAACTATTTATCCCTTCACTTAATAAATTACCCTTTTCAATTAAGAGCCGATATTTTTTAACTGCTGAAGACATTCCAAATTCATTTCTTAAGAATATACCTTTAACCTCACCATAATTGTTTATTAACGAAAGTAAATCAATAGAATCTTTAGGTTTTTCAAATTGTATAGAGTCGGAAGCAATTCTGAAATACGACCAAGTTTTATCATAAAACCCATTACGCCATAACTCTCTTTCCAAAGTTTCAGAATGGTTATTTTGCCTAAACTCAAGAAATTTAATATCTTCTAATGCTTTGGTGTAGATAACCATATAATCTCTTATTTTATCCATTTTTGCAGTTTCAAACATCTTTGAAGTTTTTATACGTTGAAAACCACTTTGATCTGAATCAAACTTTTGTTCGATTACAATGCCAAGAAAAGTTTTAAAGAATCTTTTGGAATCGATTGGTTCATTGTTTTTATAACTATTAATAATAGATGTGCTTTGTTTTGTAGATTCTTTTCTGCTTTGAATTAATGTTAATAGTTGAGCTTTATCATTTTCAAGAATTTCTAATATGGTTGACAGATTGCTCTTTAATATAACTTCTTCTTTTCTATTCTCATTCCAATTATTAATACTTAAAGCAATTAATATTCCAATAACCACAAGTACGACCTCACCAATGGCATAAAGCAGATACTTTGAAGCTCGATTTTCTTTAATCATATTTTGACGTATTCTTCTAAAGAATTTAATCATTATTTATTTCTAAAATAAGTTATACTTATGATTTATAAAAGTAAGGAAATATTGCTATTGAGACTAAAAATTTGAGGGTTTAGATAATACAAAAAATTTAATAGCATTTAATATTGAAACTGTATTATTAATTTGTAAATTTGCTCGGATTTTTAGACTACTAATTTCAATAATTAAAATATGTCAAACGACATTCGTATTAAAAAAGGTCTGGATATAAAACTTAAGGGTGTTGCTGAGAAAGCAAAAGAGAATGCTATTGTAAGCAATTTTTACACTATAAGACCTGAAGATTTCCATAATGTTATACCAAAACTTATTGCAAAAGAAGGTGCAAGAATAAAAGCTGGAGACCCTGTTTTTTATGACAAATCTAATGAAGCTGTAAAGTTTGCCTCTCCTGTTTCAGGCGAGATTATAGAGATTTTTAGAGGTGAAAAACGTAAAATTTTAGCCATTAAAATTCAAGCCGATAAAGAGCAATCCTATAAAGATAATGGAACACTTAATGTAGAATCTGCAACAGCCAAAGATATTAAAGGTAAATTACTAGATTCAGGATGTTGGCCATTTATAAAACAACGGCCTTATGATGTTATTGCAAATCCAGATAAAGCACCAAAAGCTATTTTTATCTCAGGATATGCTAGTGCACCTTTAGCAGCCGATTTAGATTTTACACTACAAGGTAAAGATGCCGAACTGCAAGCAGCAGTTACAGCTTTAGGAAAACTTACTGATGGAAAAGTTCATATATCTGTTGGTAAAGCATCCCATTCGCCTTTGGCAGAATTGTCTGGAATTACGCTGCATACTGTTTCTGGACCACATCCTTCTGGAAATGTGGGTACACAAATAAACAAAATAGACCCTGTTAATAAAGGAGAAGTCATTTGGACAGTAAATGCACAAGATCTTGTTATTATTGGAGAATTGTTGTTAACAGGAAAGTTTAATGCAGAACGTATTGTGGCACTTGTTGGTTCTTTAGTGGAGAAGCCTAGATATTTTGTTACTAAAATTGGAAGCGAAGTGGCTACAATGATATATGATCATGGTATAAACAAAGATGCTAATGCTAGAATTATTTCTGGAAACGTATTGAGCGGCAAACAAATTCAGCCAGATGGTTATTTAGATTATTACAGTAATGTTATTTCTGTAATTCCTGAAGGTGATGATTATGAATTCTTTGGTTGGACGGCTCCTGTGTTTAATAAAGTATCAACAACAAAAGCATTAACGTTTTCTTGGTTAACACCAAATAAAAAATTCGATTTAAATACAAATACAAATGGCGAACATCGTGCATTTGTTGTTACAGGAATGTATGAAGAGGTTTTCCCTTTAGATATTTTCCCAATGCAAATTTTAAAGGCATGTATGTATAATGATCTTGATGAAATGGAAGCTTTAGGAATGTATGAAGTTGCTCCTGAAGATTTTGCATTAACCGAGTTTGTATGTGTGTCGAAGCAACCACATCAAGAAATTATTAGAAAAGGTTTAGACGTAATGATTAAAGAAATTGGATAATTATTCATTGAGCGAAGTGATATGAAAAATACAAAAAAAGTATTCATTGAACGAAGTGATATGAAAAATATTAAATAAATGGGTTTAAAAAGTACATTACATAACTTAAAGCAAAAGTATAAAGGCACAAAAATGGAACCAGCGTTTAATGCACTCCATACCTTTTTATACTTGCCAAATGAGACTACTCATGGAGGGACTCATATAAAAGCCGCCGACGATTTAAAGCGCACAATGAATACAGTGATATTAGCACTTATTCCGTGTTTAATTTTTGGTATATTTAATGCTGGATATCAGCATTATTTAGCATTAGGAGAAATAGAAAAAGCAGTTGGGTTTTTTAGCTCAGAGTTTTGGAATTTAGCAAATTTTACAATTGGTTTCTGGAAAATATTACCATTGGTAATTGTGTCTTATGGTGTTGGTCTAGGTATTGAGTTCTTATTTGCTATAATTAAAAAACATGAAGTAGAAGAAGGCTATTTAGTAACAGGAATGTTAGTACCTTTAATTGTACCTATAGATATTCCACTTTGGATGCTTGCCGTAGCAATTGTTTTTGGAGTTGTTATTGGTAAAGAAGTGTTTGGTGGTACTGGGATGAATATTTTAAATCCAGCATTGACCATTCGCGCATTTTTATTCTTTGCTTATCCAACATGGATGAGTGGTGACAAAGTTTGGGTAGAAGGCGCTGTAGAGCGCACTAAACAAATTGCAGAAGGCTTAAACGTTGACGCCATATCGGGCGAAACGATACTAGGAGGCATAGCGCAGAATAATCCGGTTACGCATACCATATCAGATATGTTCTTCGGATTTATTCCTGGCTCTATTGGTGAGACTTCAACATTACTAATAATCTTAGGAGGATTGTTCTTAATCTTTACCAAAATAGGAAGCTGGCGTATTATGTTGTCTTCAGTTTTAGGAGCTATTGTAATGGGATTGATATTCAATCAAATTGTTGCAGCCGATATTATTACAGAAGGCAGTAAATTCTATGGGTTAATGAGTACCGAATATTGGCATCATTTACTTATTGGAGGATTTGCTTTTGGTACTGTTTACATGGCTACAGATCCTGTTACAGCTTCGCAAACCAATAAAGGAAAATGGATTTACGGATTTTTAATTGGATTTATTTCTATAATGATTCGTGTGTTTAATCCAGCATATCCAGAAGGTGTAATGCTTGCTATTTTATTAATGAATGTGTTTGCACCAACGATAGACCATTATGTAGTTCAAGGTAATGTGAAGAAAAGACTAAAACGTCTAAAAGTTAAAACAGCTTAATGATGGAAAAAAGAACAGATAAAAATAGTTATACGATACTTTTTGCCATAGGAATGGTAATTGTGGTAGGCTCAATATTAGCTTTTGCTGCATCTGGTTTTAAAGATAGAATAGACGAAAATAAGCGTATTGAAAAGCAGCTTAATATTTTATACGCTATGGGAGTAAATGATAACCAAGGAAGCGATATGAGCTTTGTTGCCAAAGATAAAGTAGGAGAGTATTTTTCAAAGTATATTACAAAACAATTGGTAATACAAGGTGATAAAGTAACAGAAGATGATAATGCTTACTTGATTGATATTAAAAAAGAACAGTCCAATGCAAAAGAAGGAAAAGTAAGAAGATTGCCTTTGTTTATAGGAGAAAAAGACGGAAAAACTTTTTACATCGCGCCAATTAGAGGTAAAGGTCTTTGGGATGCTATTTGGGCATACATCGCAATGGATAAAGATATGGTTGTTCAAGGTGCTTTTTTTGATCATAAAGGAGAGACAGCAGGTTTAGGAGCAAACATTAATCAAAGATTTTTTATGGATGATTTTACAGGGGAGCACTTATTAGATGCTTCTGGTAAATTTAAAGGGATTGCAATTTCAAAAAGTAATGCTGATCCAAAAAACATAGATAAAACAGATAATGAGGTTGATGCCATTGCTGGAGCAACCATTACAGGTAATGGTGTGTCAGCAATGCTAAAATCTGAATTGAGATTATATCTACCTTATTTTAAAAACTTAAAAAACTAATTTATGGGACTTTTATCTAAAAAAGATGTCGCATTAATCAAAGATCCTTTATTTGATAATAATCCGGTTACAATGCAAGTACTTGGTATTTGTTCGGCATTAGCAATTACTGCAGAATTAAAGGCTTCTATCGTAATGGCAATTGCAGTATTATTTGTATTAGGTCTGGGAAATGTGGTTATTTCTTTAATGCGGAATATTATTCCTTCAAAAATCAGAATTATTGTACAGCTTGTAGTAGTAGCTGCTTTAGTAATTATAGTGGATTTGGTTTTGAAAGCATTTGCTTATGAACTTAGTAAAACCCTTTCTGTTTTTGTTGGATTAATAATTACCAACTGTATTATCATGGGGCGTTTTGAGGCTTTTGCTTTAGCAAATGGTCCTTGGCAATCGTTTCTAGATGGTATAGGTAATGCAGCAGGATACGGAATCATTTTAATTTTAGTAGGCTTCTTTAGAGAACTTTTAGGCGCTGGTTCTTTACTTGGGTTTAAAGTATTAGGAGATCCAATAGAAAAAACAGGATTATATCAATATGGATATGAGAATAACGGATTCATGTTATTAGCTCCGATGGCATTAATAACGCTAGGGGTTATTATTTGGGTACAACGTAGCAGAAACAAAGCATTAATTGAAGATCATTAAAATAGTAAGCAGTAATCAGTCCACAGTAAGCAGTAAAAACTGCAAACGGAAGACTGTAAACTGAAAACTCAAGAATATGGAATATTTAGAATTATTTTTCAAATCAATATTTATAGATAACATGATATTTGCCACGTTTCTAGGAATGTGTTCTTATCTAGCAGTATCTAAAAAAGTAACAACAGCAGTTGGTCTTGGAGCTGCCGTAATTTTTGTATTAGCAATTACAGTACCACTTAACTGGTTATTAGATCAATATATTTTACAACCAGGAGCTTTAAAATGGTTAGGAAAAGGCTATGAAGATTATGATTTAGGTTTCTTATCATTCATCTTATTTATTGCAACCATAGCAACTATGGTACAATTGGTAGAAATTATAGTAGAAAAATTTTCTCCTTCATTATATAATTCTTTGGGGATCTTTTTACCACTTATTGCAGTAAACTGTGCTATTTTAGGAGGTTCGTTATTTATGCAATCTCGTGAAATTCCAACATTAGGTCTAGCAACAGTTTATGGTGTAGGTTCAGGAATAGGGTGGTTTTTAGCAATTTTGGCAATAGCAGCTATTCGTGAAAAAATTAGATATTCTAATGTTCCTCCAGCATTGCGAGGGTTAGGAATTACATTCATTATTACAGGCTTAATGGCCATTGGTTTTATGAGTTTTGGAGGTATGTTAACAGGCGGAGATGAAGAACCTGAAACTAAAAAAGAAAAAACAGCAGCCATTCAGCAAAATCAAAATGAGAATGTCACGTTGAGTGCAGTTGAAACATCCCAAAATAAAGAAACAAAAACATCGGTTACTGAGCTTAGTCGAAGTATACCTGATAACAATAACAAAGTAGTAGAATAACATGATATTAGCCGCAGGAACTTTAGGAACAGTAATAGTAACCGTAGTCGCTTTTTTAGTTGTGACCTTGTTATTGGTTGTATTACTATTAGTTGTAAAACAAAAATTATCACCATCTGGTCCCGTTAAGATTAAAATAAATGGTGAACGAGAAATAGAAGTTGCTTCAGGCGATACATTACTTACTACTTTAAGTAACCAGAAAATATTTTTGCCATCAGCATGTGGTGGTGGTGGTACGTGTATTCAATGTGAATGTCATGTATTGTCTGGTGGAGGCGAAGCACTACCTACAGAAGTTCCTCATTTTTCGCGTAAAGAATTAAAAGAAGGCGTTCGTTTAGCGTGTCAGGTTAAAGTAAAACAAGACATGGAGATTACTATCCCTGAAGAAGTTTTTGGAATTAAGAAATGGGAAGCAACCGTTGTCTCCAACTATAATGTCGCTACGTTTATTAAGGAATTTGTAGTTGAAATTCCTGAAGATATGAATTATAAAGCGGGAGGATATATTCAAATAGAAATTCCTAATATCGAAGTTAAATATACTGATATGGATGTAACTGCACATCCTGAAGAGCATCCAGGAGAGCCAGATAAATTTAAAGGCGATTGGGACAAATTTAAGTTGTGGCCGTTGGTTATGAAGAATGACGAGCATGTTGAAAGAGCCTATTCCATGGCTTCTTATCCAGCTGAAGGCAGACGTATAATGTTAAATGTACGTATAGCAACACCGCCTTTTGATCGTGCTAAAGGCGGCTGGATGGATGTTAATCCAGGAGTGGCATCGTCTTATATTTTTAATCAAAAACCTGGAGATAAAGTAACTATATCTGGTCCTTATGGCGAGTTCTTTATTAATGAATCTGATGCTGAAATGTTGTATGTTGGTGGTGGTGCAGGAATGGCACCAATGCGATCACATTTATACCAATTATTTGAAACTTTAAAAACCAATCGTAAAGTAACCTATTGGTATGGAGGACGTTCTAAAGCTGAATTATTTTATGTAGAACACTTTAGACATTTAGAAAAGAATTTCCCTAACTTTAAATTCTATATAGCATTGTCAGACCCTGCTGAAGATGATAATTGGAAAGTTAAAACAGATATCAATGATGAACAAGGCGATGGATTTGTAGGTTTTATTCATCAAGTGGTAATAGACCAATATTTATCAAAACATGAAGCTCCTGAGGATATAGAATTATATTTCTGTGGACCGCCATTAATGAATAAAGCTGTTCAAAAAATGGGAGAGGACTTTGGTATTCCAGATGAGAATATTAGGTTTGATGATTTTGGAGGCTAGGCGATAATCGCCATTTGGTAAAAAACTTGTAATTACGAGGAGTAAAGTGACAAGGTAATCTTGTTATTCTAAATTATAATGATTTTCAATATAATCTTGAATGGTGTTATCTAGTTTTTGCAGTTGGTTTAATCTATTTAAAGCAAAACCATAGTTAAGTAAATGTTTGGTAAGAATGCTTTCAAATACCTGATCAACAACGATATCTTCAGGGTTAAATGTTGGTTCATTAGCTTTAATTTCAACAAATAATTGCTCTGAAAGTTGATATTCACTAATTTTTTTTCCGAAAGATAATCCACCAAATTTATCCTGAGAATATGTATGTAACACTTCTATATCCTCCATAAGGAATTTGTTGGATATAAATGTAAAATTCAATATAGATGAATATTGATTCAATAAGGTTTTTAATGAATCGAGTCGAATTAAATTAAATTCTTCATTGTTAATGATACGTGTAAATGTCGATATTTTTGGCGAATACCCTGGACCGATAAAAGAATATTCAATAAGTGTTAAAAGACTGTCTGCTGACACATCGGTATAATCATCGTTGCAAAGTTTCAATAATTTTATGCCACCATCGCTATAGCTAGTATTAAGATATTGTATGCGTTCTTCAATGTATTTTGAATTGTCAATAAATTCATTATAAAGAGATTTTACGATTACATTTTCCTTGTTTTGAGCTTTTAGTTCTTCATTCCAATTATTAATGCTTAAAGCAATTAAAATACCAATTACCACAAGTACTATTTCACCAATAGCATATTTAAGGTATTTTCCTGTTTTGTTCTGTTCCATAAGACTGAAGCGTATTTTTCTAAAGAATTTAATCATTAGTTTTTAGTTTCTGATAATTCAATTATTTTATTTATGGTTGCTACTATCTTATCTAATTCTCTAGTATTATTTAGAATATTGACTAAATCAT
>JAADHG010000184.1:0-3008 GCA_013151975.1 Chlorobiota bacterium
TGAAGACGTTGAAAGAATAAAAAATCAACGCTCATATAACGAATCGTTACGTATCGAACTTATAAATAATAAAGGTGAAAAAGTAAGGTATTATTTTAGATAATTTTAAATCATATTCATTACTAAACCCTCGTCTAAAAAATTAGATTTGAGGGTTTTGTTTTTTTATAAAATTTAGTTACGAAAACGTTTGAAATATATTACTTTTGCGGAAAATTCAAACCACAAACTAAATACAACACAATGGGGTTTAACGAAACTTACGAGAAAGAATTAGCATTTCAAGCAGATCGCAGAAGAGCAACTGTTGAATTTATTAAAATTGTAACTGACCTTTGGTATGATAAATCTATAGAATTGGTGATTTTTAGAAACCAATTGATAGATAGAAGTGTTAGCGAAATTTTAAATCTTCATGAATATGCTGGAGAATTTGTTCAAAAACCAATTTCTATTTTCGATTCAGTAGAAATTGCTCAAGCCATTAAAACCTTAGATATTCCACCAGCAAAATTAGACATTGGTAAATTAACTTACGAATATCATATTGAAGATGATAAATATAGTAATGCCATTGCCTTTGTTGCTGACAAACTTAAAGATGCAAGTAAAAACGAATCTATAAAGCCAAAAGATGTTGTATTATATGGCTTTGGAAGAATAGGACGCCTAGTTGCTCGTGAGTTAATGACAAAAACTGGTAAAGGAAGTCAGTTGCGTTTAAGAGCCATTGTAACACGTGGTACAATTAATGAAACTGTACTTAAAAAGAGAGCTTCATTATTACGTAACGATTCTGTACATGGCGATTTTTTAGGCACAGTAATAGCAGATACTAAAAATAATGCCTTAATAATTAATGGTACTACTGTAAATATTATTTCTGCGAATGCTCCCGAAGATATTGATTACACAGCATACGGAATAAACAACGCCTTAGTTATTGATAATACAGGAGCCTTTAGAGACAAAGAAGCTTTAAGTCGTCATTTAGCTTCAAAAGGTATTGACAAAGTATTGTTAACTGCTCCAGGCAAAGGTGTTCCAAATATTGTACATGGTGTAAATCAGTTCGAAAATGATCCAGATAAAATTGATATTTTCTCAGCGGCTTCTTGTACTACAAATGCCATCACACCTATTTTAAAAGTTATCGAAGATTCTTTTGGTGTAAAAAGCGGACACCTTGAAACCATACACGCATATACCAACGATCAAAACTTAGTTGATAATATGCACAAAAAATACCGTCGTGGTAGAGCTGCAGCATTAAATATGGTAATTACCGAAACTGGCGCTGGCAAAGCAGTAAGCAAAGCATTGCCATCGCTAGAAGGAAAACTAACTTCTAATGCCATAAGAGTTCCTGTCCCTAATGGTTCATTAGCAATTTTAAGTTTAGACATAGAAAATGCTACTTCCATTGATGGTGTAAACTCGGTTATTAAAAAATATGCACTAGAAGGCGATTTGGTAGAACAAATAAAATATGAGATTAGTGACGAACTTGTATCCAGCGATATTGTTGGTAGTTCGGCACCTGCAATTTATGATAGCAAAGCCACAATTGTTCGACCAGATGGAAAAAACATCATCCTATATATTTGGTACGATAATGAGTATGGATATAGTCATCAAGTTATAAGACTTGCAAAGTATATTGCAAAAGTAAGACGCTATACCTATTATTAGTAGATTAAAACATCTAAAGAATTATTTTTATCGTATATATTTAAGCCTCATAAATTATGAGGCTTAAAAATTTAATAATTATCTTTACAATTAATACTACAATTCAATCGTAATATGAAATCACTTAAATTATCAATATTAACGTTACTTTTAATTTTTGGTTCATCTTCAATATTCGCTCAAGAAACACAAAAAAAACAATCCATAAATGAAGGGTCTATTGACGACCAATTTGAATTTGTTCTTAGAAAGTCGTACAATTTTAGAGGTACTAATGGGCAAATGTATGAAAATGTAAAGCGTAGCATGCTCCTTTCGTTGCAAGCGCACACTAGAGATTCTATAAATACACTTAAAAACAAATTAGATAACACTAATAAGGTAGTTAATACGCAACAAAAAGAAATTGATGCTTTAAAAACTAGCTTAGCCAAAACTCAAGACAAACTAGCAACTACAAATACTGAAAAAGACAGTATGTCTCTGCTTGGTCTACAAATGAGTAAAACAAGTTATAATTTATTAATGTGGTTAGTTATTATTGGGTTACTAGCATTATTATTAATATTCATTTATAAATTTAAAAACAGTAACGTCGTAACAAAAGCTGCAAAAAATGCACTAGCTGAAGTTGAAGAAGAATATGAAGAACATAGACGTACAGCTCTTGAACGCGAACAAAAAGTAAGACGCCAATTGCAGGACGAACTTAACAAACAAAAAGGATAACCTGAATAATCCATATTTCAATTAAAAAAATCTGTAATTTGGTTGCTGAGCTTGTCGAAGTATCGTTTACAGATTTTTTTATTCAAACCAATGCGTATAGTCCAAGCACAAATAAAACATCTAGACGATTTAGTACCTCTTTTTGATGGCTACCGCATGTTTTATAAACAAGATTCGAATCTTAAAACTGCTAAAGCATTTTTAAAAGAACGTATAACAAATAAAGAATCCATTATATTTATTGCCTATAGTAATGATAATGCAATTGGGTTTACACAATTGTATCCGTTATTTTCTTCGGTCTCTATGCAACCCACATATTTATTAAACGATTTGTTTGTGGACTCAAATTACAGAAATAAAAGTGTTGGACATATTTTAATACAAGCTGCTAAAGATCTGTGTACTAAAAACAATTACAAAGGATTAGCAATACAAACCGCTTACAATAATCCTGCTCAACATTTGTATGAACGTTTAGGCTTTAAAAAAGATACTGATCTTCAATTCTTTTGGAGTGTAAACTGAAAACTTTTTTTCGCATCTTTGCAATTATGAGAATAGATATCATTACCGTTTTACCAGAA
>JAADHG010000184.1:3024-3740 GCA_013151975.1 Chlorobiota bacterium
TTTGAAGCCTCCATACTAAAAAGAGCTATTGCTGCTAATTTGGTGGAAGTGCATTTTCATAATCTTAGAGACTACACAACTGATAATTACAAGTCTATTGATGATACCCAATTTGGTGGTGGAGCAGGAATGGTTATGATGATTGAGCCTATTGATAAATGCATTTCTGGTTTAAAAGCAGACCGTAATTATGACGACATTATTTATATGACGCCTGATGGCGAAACACTAAATCAGAGTATTGCTAATCAAATCTCATTAAAAGAAAATATTATTATTCTGTGTGGTCATTACAAAGGTGTAGATCAGCGTGTACGTGACCATTTTATAACTCGCGAAATCTCTATTGGCGATTATGTCTTGTCAGGTGGCGAACTGGGAGCCGCTGTACTTTGTGATGCTGTAATTAGATTAATTCCGGGAGTGTTAGGTAATGAAACATCTGCCTTAACCGATTCTTTCCAAGATGGATTATTGGCACCACCAATTTATACAAGACCAAGAGATTACAAAGGTTGGAAAGTTCCTAAATTATTGTTTAGTGGTAATTTTCCTGAAATTGACAAATGGCGCGAAGAACAAGCCTACCAACACACGAAAGACAGACGACCAGATTTACTTGAAGATTAATTTTTATAAGCTCAATTACACACTACATTATTCATTCTGTGTTAAGGATAGAAACGGCATCCTTTTTAATTTGTCACATTGAGCGT
>JAADHG010000110.1:0-779 GCA_013151975.1 Chlorobiota bacterium
ATAAACCTTTAGGTTTTAATGATTATTTTGAGATTTTTGATTTTGAAAAATATCCCTTATATACAGAATATAACAACTTTGATATAGATAAAATTGTAAAATTGATTAATGATGATGTTAGTAATATTAAAATAGATAGTGAAGGAAATATTCAAAAAATATTTTTTTATAATGATGCATCCAACCCATCTGTTCATTCTGAATCTTGGGGTAAATATTTTAAAATAGTAGAAGAGTTATCAAAATTAAATAGAAAAGTTAAATAGATTCCTGCCTTCGCAGGAAATGATAATAATATGATAGAAGACAATGACGACATAATTAATGCACAAGACGACAATCAGGAAACCATCCATTACCAGAATTACTGGAATGTATAAAGAATGGTTTTTAGACTATGCATCGTATGTAATTTTAGAGCGTGCAGTTCCTGCAATTGAAGACGGGTTTAAGCCAGTACAGCGTCGTATCATGCATTCTATGAAAGATTTGGATGATGGCCGTTATAACAAAGTCGCAAACATTGTTGGTCATACCATGCAATATCACCCTCATGGAGATGCTAGTATTGCCGATGCCATGGTGCAAATTGGTCAGAAAGATTTATTAATAGATACTCAAGGAAACTGGGGAAATATACTTACCGGCGATCGTGCTGCAGCTTCTAGATATATAGAAGCACGTATCTCAAAGTTTGGTTTAGACGTTGTTTTTAACCCGAAAATAACCGAATGGCAAGCCTCTTATGATGGACGTCGTAAAGAACCTGTAAACCTTCC
>JAADHG010000110.1:878-3863 GCA_013151975.1 Chlorobiota bacterium
GATGCTTCAATAAAGCATCTTAAAGGAAAGCGTTTTACTATTTTACCAGATTTTGTTACTTCTGGAGTTGCAGACTTTACCAATTATAACGATGGTTTACGTGGTGGAAAAGTAAGAGTTCGTGCAAAGATATCTCAACAAAGTAAAAACACTTTGGTTATTACCGAAATTCCATTCGGAACTACAACGTCATCTCTTATAGATTCTATTTTAAAAGCCAATGACAAGGGAAAAATAAAGATTAAAAAGATTGAAGATAATACGGCTGCAAATGTAGAGATTCTTGTGCATTTGCCTTCAGGAATTTCACCAGACAAGACCATTGATGCGTTGTATGCATTTACAAGTTGCGAAAATTCTATTTCTCCTTTGGGATGTGTGATTGAAGATAATAAGCCACTATTTGTTGGTGTGACCGAAATGTTACGTCGCTCTACGGATAACACTGTTCAGCTTTTAAAACGTGAACTAGAAATTAAACTGAGTGAGCTAGAAGAACAATGGCACTTTGCTTCTTTAGAGCGTATTTTTATTGAGAATAGGATTTATCGAGATATTGAAGAAGAAGAAACTTGGGAAGGCGTTATACAAGCCATTGATAAAGGATTACAACCACATATTAAACATTTAAAACGTAAGATTACGGTTGACGATATTACCAGATTGACAGAAATTAGAATCAAGCGTATCTCAAAATTTGATATCGATAAAGCACAACAAAAAATTGATACTTTAGAAGAACAAATAGCTGAAGTAAAACATCATTTAGAACATTTAATTGATTACGCTATTGCCTATTTTACAAGATTAAAGAAAGATTATGGTAAAGGCAGAGAGCGTAAAACAGAAATACGAATTTTTGATGATGTAGATGCTACCAAAGTGGTTATACGTAATACCAAACTTTATGTAAATCGGGATGAAGGTTTTATTGGCACGTCTTTGCGCAGAGATGAATATGTTTGCGATTGTAGTGATATAGACGATATTATTGTGTTTACTAAAGAAGGGAAAATGATGGTCACCAAAGTGGACTCAAAGACCTTTATAGGTAAAGATATAATACACGTTGCCGTATTTAAAAAGAAAGATAAGCGCACTATCTATAACTTGATTTATCGTGACGGAAGCAGAGGGCCTTCATATATAAAGCGTTTTGCAGTAACTGGAGTAACCAGAGACAGAGAGTATGATTTAACAAATGGTAGTAAAGGCACTGTAGTTTGGTATTTTTCAGCAAACCCTAATGGAGAAGCTGAGGTAGTTACTGTATTACTGCGACAATCAGGAAGTATTAAAAAGTTAAAATGGGATTTAGATTTCGCTGATATTTTAATAAAAGGAAGAGTTTCCAAAGGGAATCTCGTTACAAAATATTCTATAAAACGGGTAGAGCTAAAAGAAAAAGGAGTATCAACTTTAAAACCGCGTAAAGTATGGTTTGACGATACCATTCAACGCCTTAATGTTGATGGTAGAGGTGAGCTGGTTGGCGAATTTAGAGGAGAAGACAGAATACTTATCATTACACAATCTGGAACCATAAAAACCATTATTCCTGAGATTACAACACGTTTTGGTGATGATATGATTGTACTCGAAAAATGGATTCCTAAAAAACCAATTTCAGCTATTTATTACGACGGAGACAAAGAGCGCTACTATGTAAAACGTTTTTTAATTGAAAACGAAAGTAAAGAGGAAACGTTCATTACTGAACATCAAAATTCTCAATTGGAAATCGTATCTACAGATTGGCGTCCTGTTGCAGAAGTGATTTTTGCAAAAGACAGAGGCAAAGACCGGAAAGAAAGTTTAGAAGTAAATCTTGAAGAATTTATTACAATAAAAGGAATTCATGCTCTTGGAAATCAATTAACCAAAGACAAAATCAATCAAATTAATTTGCTAGATCCATTGCCTTATGAAGTTCCAGAAGAGATTCCAGCCGATGAGATTGAGGTTGTTGATGAGCAAGTTGTAAAGAAAGAAGATTCTGTAAATCCTAACAGTACTGATGATGAACCAAATTTAGATATTGATGCAGAGGGGCAGATAACCTTGTTTTAAAAAAGTAAAGTAATGCCATTTAGCATCACTTGTTAATAAAAAATCCAGCACACTTTAGTCTATACGCTTTGCAACGCCTTTCTGTTTAAGGGGTTCACCAACATAAGAATATTCAAATGTATATGTTGAATCGGTAGTTGTTAATATTTTTAAATGAATATCTTTTCGCTCTGCAATACTCTTAGGGTTAATGGTTTTAAAAACCATTTCACAGTCATTAATCCACCTTACAGTGGCTGAATCAGTTTTCGTTCCAAAGGTTTCAATTTGTAAATCTTCTGTTCTAGTAAATGTTGAAGTATAGACTTGGTCACTAATTTCTATGATGCTTTCGAAGGTTCCAGTCTTAAAATCGGAGCAATTGCGTTCAATTTGATAACAGCTAGAACATAGGATAAGTACAATAAGGTAGCGAGATTTCATATACAAATATTTTATGTACAAATTTACTAAAGAATCTTATCAATTCTCATAGTTTTTAAAACTACCGTCTTTATAGAAGACAACAATACGGTCTATCTCTTTGCGCATCGATTCAGAAGCACGGGTTTTAATATTATCTTGAAGGTTGCTTTCATTTTGCGAAGGAAAAGTTCCAGTGCCGTTAAGTAACCAATATAAGTTTACCTCAGGGAAGGAGGAAAGGACTTTCATAACAAACTCTAAACTTGGTCTATTTCTCCCAGAAAGAATATGAGAAATACTAGAGCGCTGTACACCAATTTTGTCAGCAAATGTGGCAGCTGATAAACTATAAAAGTTTATGATTTTTTGTAATCTTTTTATGAAATCTTCACTGTTTACCATTGTAAACAAAATTAATCATTTTTTATTTTATTCTTGTTCATTAACTATTAAAATAACAATACTTAAACCATTTTAATAGTATATAATTTTAAAGTAATGATTAAATAA
>JAADHG010000238.1 GCA_013151975.1 Chlorobiota bacterium
AAAGTTACTGATACTCTCGCTTTTTGCTTTTTTGTTTGTGCGTTTACTAATGTATTTGAAAAGGCAATAAACACAAAGCACAACAGTAGCGTTATACTATTTTTAATTTTATTATTTTTCATTGTTATCAGTATTTCTAGGTTCAATAATATTATTTTCCTCAGCTGTTTCATGTATAGGAATTATAGGCACATATCTTACCAAAAGGGTAACAATAAGCATAGCTCCTGCTAGGGTTCCCCATGTTATTAACCATTCTAAATGTGTTGGACGATAATGATGCCATGATTCTGGCACGCCTTGAATTGGCAAAAACGGATGTAATAAAGTAGGAGTAACAATAATGAAACGTTTCCACCAAGCCCCAATAACTACAACTAATCCAATAATGAATAATGGGAATGGTTTACGCATTCTTTTAAATAACAAAAAGATTACAGGCAATATCAATCCGCCTATAATTACTGTCCAGAATAATAAAGCTTCTTCACCAAAAAATAATGCGTTTAAGTGGGCTGCTTCTTTTTCGGTAGTTTTATATGCAGGAACCAAGTATTCATTGACATTAAAATATAAATAGATTAAGCATAGCAATACCAAAAGTTTCCCCATTTTATCAAAATGAAAATCAGTGATATAGTCTTTTAAATTATGCGTTCTTCGTAGCACATACATTAAACTAATAACACCTCCAGCACCCGCAACGAAAGCACCTGCAATAAAGTAAGGACCAAAATTAGAACTATCCCAACCTGGTCTATATGTTGTGGCAAATAACCAAGCAGTTACCGTGTGAATACCAAATGCTACAGGAATAATAAGTACAGAAAGTGTTCGTATAGACCATTTATAGATACTTCTTTGATAGTAATTTCCATCCCAGTTTAATGAAAACTTACCATACCATTTGGAAAGTTTTTTATTATCCTTAAATTTTCTTCTTAAGATTTGTAAATCGGGTAACAAAGGGAAATAGAGTAATAAAAGACTAATGACTAAATAGGTAGATATTACTATTACATCCCAAACAATAGGAGATTGTAATCTGCCATGTAGAAATAAATTATAGATTCTTTCAGGGCGCCCCATATCGATAATAATTGTTAACCCACCCATTATAATTGCAGCTACAGCAATAATTTCAGAGATTCTTGTTAAAGGTGTAGCCCATTTAACCCCAGAAAGCCTTAAAATAGCTGTAACCAAAGACCCTACTAAACTAATGGCAACAAAAAACACAAAGTTAGAAATATAGATTCCCCATAGTGCATAGTCGCGCATTCCTGTAATTTCAAGACCTTTTGTAGCTTGTAGGTAATACGCATAAACTGCAGCTAAAATGATTACTACTAAAAAGCCAATCCAGAGTTTACCATAAAGTCCGAATTTTCTAGGGGCTAAATCATTTGTTAATTCTTCGAAACTTTTCATGATTCTTTAGTTTTTTCAACAGATTCAAACTCTGTGTAATTTTTTAATCCATCTTCAAAATCTACTTGTCTGTCTTTTGGAGGCAAGTAGTAAACACTAGGTGCTGTACCTAAATCTTCCATTAATCTATAACCTGCGTTATCTTTTAATAATTTGCTTAATTGAAAAGTTTCATCACCATTGGTTACAGTGTCTTCATATAAATCTCCAAAGAAATAAACACCATTAGGGCATGCTGACACACAGTGAGGTAATAATTTTTGATCGATCATATGCGGACAAAAATCACATTTATCAACAGTTCCTCTAACACTTGGAAATCCTGCATAGTCTGGAGTATATCCAGCGTTATGATCCATTTGATCGCCATGTTCCATGGTCATTGTGACTTCAGTCATCTCACCTTGCTCAGGCTCACTCCAGTTAAAAACTCTTACAGAATATGGACAAGCTGCCATACAAAAACGACAGCCAATACAACGTTCGTTATCAATTAAAACAATACCATCTCTACGTTTAAAAGTAGCATCAACAGGGCAAACTTTAACACAAGCTGGTTTGTCGCAATGTTGACAAAGATTTGGCATCCAATACGGAGAGGACTCTTCGTTATCTTGCATTTTATAAACCTTAATCCAAGCATTATCACCTGTGACAAAATGATTTTTGTTACAAGATTTAATACATTGTTTAGCATTCTTACAACGTGCTAAATCAATAACCATAACAAATTTTTTGTTTGGAAACCCCTCTCTTGGATTATAATCATCTCCTTTTAAAGAAGAGTGTTCTTCAATTTTGGTTACAGGTACTTGAATTAAATTACCATCGGTATCCATTAATTCAACCATTTCCTCGCTTTCTAAGGATTTTGCAACGGCAGCACCCCCGATAGCAGTTAATAAGCCGAGTTTTAAACCTTTGCTTATAAAATCTCTACGAGAGTCATTTTTATCTTTATTTTCACTCATAATGATATAAATTAATAGCGTTTAAAATTTGTTTTTTAGCCAGTTATAAAAAGAATTATTAGAGATATTTTTCTTTACTGCTTTAGAATTTTTTAAAGTACTGGCTTTAACTTTTACAGTAGTTCCATCTTTTCGTAATAATATTTTGTACTCTTCATTACTAGATTCTGTTGATTTTTCAGAAATAACATTTCCAAAACCAAATAAAGGAATTAGAAGACCTCCTCCTAAGATTGGTAGGATTTTCCTTCTTGAGATTTGTTTTTTATTATTGTTTAATTCTTCCATTCTGTTTATTTTTTTAAGATTTAAATTTAAAAGCCGATTTGTTAGTTTAAAAAAATCGGCTTTTAATTATTAAGTTATCGATAGAATTAAAAATTATACAATCTTGTAATATTAAACCCTATTAAGAAATCACCTTTAAAGAAATCATTTTGATTAAACATATAATTCTTTTGAGGTACAATACCATTGTAATTAGTTATAAATAACTGAAAAGCATGACCCGAGGTTCCAAATTCTACTCCTAGACTAATTCCTGGTAAATTGAAATCAACATCTGGTCTGTCTGGATCATCCCACTGTGTTATTGGTTGACTATAATCAAACATAATTGATGTGTTTGAACTAATTTTATAACGCCCTCCAACAGCAACAGCAATTCTATCGTTCTCCATAAAAGTTTCTACTAAATTATAGTGTGAAATACTTGGTGCAATTTGCAACGAAAATTTAGGGCTAAATCGTCTAGCTATAATTATTTGATTGAAATAAGAGTATCTATCTTGTTTTAAATTAAAATTCTCTTTTTTCTTTGCATTAATAGTAGCATTACCAAAATAAGTAATACTAACGGGTATTTTATCTGAACGTGTTTGTCTTAGTAATGCAACTTTTAAGTTAAAATCTTGTAAACGATCAAATTTAGTTGTTCCATAACCAATAGTTACTCGGTCAAGTATAGTGTAGGAAAGTCCAATTCTAATATTTGATGGCGCCCAAAACCCTGCCAAATCGTTTTCTCCACCATTAATTAAACCGAACCTATGTGACATTTGTATTTCCAAAGTATTTTTAGTGTACAGCACATTTGTTTGATTGTTTATTATTGTTGAGCTTTCAAACGCTGGTCTCTGTGGTTTGTCTATAATTGAATCTTTTTCCTTTTGTTGTGAAAATATTGTTAAAGGAATTATTAAGAAAGCAATCAATATTTTTTTTAAATTTTTCATGTCTATTTTCTTAAAAGATTAATTATTTAATGCCCCTTGATTAATCCAAGCCTCAATCAAGTTAATGTTTGTTGCAGACATTGGACTTGAAGGAGGCATTGGATTAGGATTGTTTGGATCATGTCTTAGCATTTCCATCAACTCACTACCTTCTGCATTACCTGGAATTATGCCTCCAGGAATGCTAATTAATGCATTATATGAGTTTCCTTCAGTTAGGTCTGGTTGTTCCAATGTTGGATGGCAAGCAACGCAAAATTGATTCCAAATGGGTTGTATATCAATTGCATAGGAAACATCTAAAATAGGAGGATTCGTATTCTCTATTACTTCATCATAATAACAACTTGTTAATGAAAGCATTAGAATAAATGAAGCTATGACTCCTAATGTTCTTGTTATTTTTTTCATAATTTTATATTTAAAATGTATAAAAAAAGCAATTACCAAAATCAATTAGGAAACTGAGTTATCAATTTCGGTAATTGCTATCCTTATTCAAACAATTATTATTGCTCAAATTTTAAGTTTAAGAAAGCTGTAATAGCATGTGCTATTGCTGCATTATCAAAAACTCCTAAACCAAATGGATACTCTTGAACAGGATCAAAAATAACGTCATCATCATTACCAGTATCTAATTTACGTTTCCATTCTAAAGTCCAACCATTTCCTTCAAAAGAGCTAGCGGCTTCAATATCACCTCTACTGCCATTAAAAGGTTCTAAATAAACACTTGGCATACCAAATGCTCCTGTAGTTTCACCATCACGTTGATAACGAATTTCTGTTGAAGGATTAATAGTATTGCCATCTTCATCAGTTAAAATACCAGTTGCAACGTCTACAGCAGTTATCAATTTAGCATTACTAGAATTAATATCTAAATCAGTAATCCAATAATAATATTCTTTTCCTGGAATATAATATTTAGGTACAGTAACACCACTTAAAGTTTGTTTATTGTTATGATACCCTCCACCAACATGAGCATCGCCGTGACGTGCATCATCTTGTGGTGTGTCAGTTACATTTTTATCATCAAATTGATTATAAAAAATACCGTTTCTAACGGATTTCCAATGCCACATATCAGTATGCTCACCTGCAGCTATAGTGTAGTGTTTTGCGTATCCAGTAGCTGCGCCTAAACCTGTATGACAAGTTGCAAAACATGTTTGTGAATTCCAATCTGTAGTTGTGTTATTAATATCCCATTGCATAGCAAATTTATCCTCATAAAATGCTTCTCTAGTTTTGTTGCCTGATCCATCAAAAACAGGTTTATTACTTTCTTGATGCCAGTCAATAGTAGCTGGATCTCCATCATCTTCATAATACCAAGTGTCTCTGTTTAAGTTTAATTGGCCATCTTTCCATTGTGCTAGGAAGTAAATGTATTCATTATCATACTGAGCTCGTACTTCAACATCATGTTTTTGTCCTACATAACCTTGAAAAACATTATCACCCGGTTCTGGAACTTCTGATACAACTTGTAAAACTTGAGCGTTTTCCCAAGAGGCATCAATAATACCATCAATCTGTGGTCCTAAAAACACTTTTTTAGCCAATAATTCTGTTGTACTAGTGCCTGGACCAGTACTTACACCGTCAACACCGTCAACACCATCAGCACCTGCAGGTCCTGGGATTGGATCACTTGTACATTGCACAAATAATAGGCTCGAAGCTATTATTAAGAAACTAAATAATTTTAAATTTTTCATAATATTAAGTTTATAGTTTTTAAATATTTTATTAGCTCTTTTAATTTTGTATAAAAATATGTTCCGTATATTATATAACCTATGATTTTTATCATGTTTAAAAATGAAGAATAGAAGAAAACTTAAGAAGAGAATTAGTTTGTGATTGATTGAAAATGATTGTCATACGATTTTTACACAACCTGATATATATCATATTTATTCCAAATACAGATTTATAAATTTACATTATTATATGTGCTTTTTAATGATGTATACATAATAAATCCAAGTAATAAAAAAAATGAAGTTCATAATAAGTATTTTACTTTTTTTCATTTTTATTAGTGGCAACTCCCAAGAGTTACCTTATGCTGAAAAAGATAATACCATACAATGGGTGGGTCAATTTCCAGAAGCCCAAGGAGCTAAAAACAAAGCTAAATCAGGGTGGTTTGCTAGATTGGTTTTTGGCAAAAAAAGAATCCCTCAAATTATCAAGCCAGTTGCAATTTTAAAGACTAGCCCAGATTATTATTTGGTTTTAGATCAGGGCAGCAATTTAATTTTTCAAATTAATAACGACGATAAAAAAATACCAAAAGCATTTAAAAAAAGTAAGATAGATTTTGCTTCATTAGTTGGTTTTTGTAAGGTTTCTAACAATGAGATTTTATTTACAGATTCACGCAAGAATAAAATTTTTAGATTTAATGAAAATCAAAAAGAATTAACCGTTTTTAATAAAAATATAGAATTACAGCGACCAACAGGAATTGCGTATTCACTGGTTTCAAAAAATATTTGGGTTGTTGAAACAGGAGCACATAGAATAGTGGTGTTAAATGAGCAAGGAGAGCTAATCAAAACAATTGGAAGAAGAGGCAACGCCTCAGGAGAATTTAATTTTCCAACTTCAATATGGATTGATAAATCAGATAAAGTATATGTTGTAGATGCTATGAACTTTAGAATTCAAGTATTTAATGCACAAGGAGAGGTGCTTTCTACATTTGGAGAAGCAGGGAATGCAACAGGCTATTTCGCAAGACCTAAAGGTATTGCTACTGATTCTTATGGGAATATTTATATTACTGATGCATTATTTCATACAGTTCAAATATTTGATATTTCAGGTAAATTCTTGTATCAGTTTGGAGAGCAAGGAACAGGAAAAGGTCAATTTTGGATGCCTTCAGGTATATATATAGACGATGAAAATTATATTTATGTTGCAGATAGCTATAATTCTAGAATTCAAATATTCAAATTTGTTAAAGGAAATTAAAATGAGAAATTTAACAATCACAATAGTAGTTTTTTTGTTTTGTTTGCCAGTTTTAATGAACTCACAATCAATAATTAATACAAAGCATAATTTATCGATAACAAGCCCTGGAACAGTTAAAGCTACTTCTGAGTCTGAAATCTGTATATTTTGCCATACACCTCATAATAGTAGCCCCAGAGCTCCTTTATGGAACAAAAATGCTACAGGAACAACTTACATCCTTTACAATAGTTCAACCCTAGACGCAGTGCCTGGGCAGCCAGATGGAAGTTCAATTTTATGTTTATCATGTCATGATGGAACCATAGCTTTAGGAGATGTAGTGAGCAGGCCGACTTCAATAGCAATGACTAATACTATGACAGCTTCAGGAGATCTTACTACCGATTTATCCAACGATCATCCTGTTTCATTTACATATGATGCTGCCTTAGCTACTATGGATGGTGAATTAAAAACCCCTCCGTTGCTTAATGTTGAATTAGATAAAAATTCAAAAATGCAATGTACCTCTTGTCATGATCCACATAAAGATACAAACTCAAAGTTTTTATTAGCTTCCAACGAGTATTCGGCTTTGTGTTTTAGTTGTCATGATAAAACCTATTGGTCTAGTAGTACACATAATACATCTACTAAAACATGGAATGGCACTGGCACAGATCCTTGGAGTCATCTAGAATCAGCCTATGCTAATGTTTCGCAAAACGCATGTGCAAATTGTCACGATTCGCATAATGCAAATGGGAAACCAAGATTGCTTAAATCTTTATTAGAAGAGAATAATTGTTTGGATTGTCATAATGGTAATGTAGCTAATGAGAATATTCAAACAGAGTTAGCTAAAGTATATAGGCACAATGTTTATGGATACACTGGAGTTCATGATCCAATTGAAGCAATTTCTGCGACAACCAAGCACGTAGAATGTCAAGATTGTCATAATCCTCATGCTTCAAATGCAAATACTGCTAGTGCTCCTTTTGTAAATGGATTTAGCAAGGGTGTTAGTGGTGTTAATCAGGCTGGGAACGCTGTTTCTGAGGCGACATATACTTATGAAATTTGTTATAAATGCCATGCAGGAAACTCCTGGGCACCTGCACCTGCATTTTCAAGAATAATAAATCAAAACAATGTTAGGTTAGAATTTGAACCTTCTAATCCTTCTTTTCATCCGGTTGTAAGTCCAAGAAATAATTCTGAAATTACAAGCAATCTTATTACTCCAAATACTGCGAGTACGGTTTTATATTGTACAGATTGTCATGCAAGTAATAACTCAGCTTCTGTGGGGCCGCATGGTTCTATTTATCCCCAAATCTTAAAAATGCAATATGTTACAACTGATAATACTTCAGAATCGGCAACAAATTATGAGCTTTGTTATAGTTGTCATAACAGGAATAATATCATTAATGATAATAATACGTTTAGCGAACATAAAAAACATATTGTTAAAGAAAAAGCACCTTGTAGTATTTGCCATGATCCACATGGTATTAGTAGTACTCAGGGAAATAGTATAAACAATTCTAATTTGATAAACTTTAGAACAGGAATTGTAACTCCTTCATCTAGTGGTATTTTAAGATATGAAGATACTGGAGTTGGAACAGGACGTTGTTATTTAACATGTCATGGAGAAAATCATAACCCTCAATCTTATGGAGGAATGGGAGGTATGGGTAAACGTTGACAAAATAATGAGACTAAAGTGGTAATGTGACAATTGTTACATAACATGACAAAAATCATTGTTTTGTATTTATGGCATATTTACTTTTACATAAAAGTTAAACTAATATATTATAATATAAAAACGAGTCTCATGAAAACACAAAACTTATTTTTTACGCTGAGTATTTCCTTATTAATGTCTACACTAGGTTTTGGGCAAAATATTGCGGGATCTGATCATGATTTTTCTGGTGAAACATGGAATCCAGGAGGAGAAATTTGCGAAGTTTGCCATACCCCTCACAATGCTGTTACAGGTTTAACAGCTCCTTTATGGAATCACGAAGTATCTACAGCTACGTACACGCTGTACACAAGTACTGTATCACCATCATTTGATGCTACGGCTAGTCAGCCAGATGGCACGTCAAAATTATGTTTAAGTTGTCATGATGGCACTGTTGCTATGGATAACTTTGGAGGTAAAACAGGTGGTACAGATTTTATGACTGGAGATCACCTTCTTGGAACTGATTTAAGTAATGATCACCCTATTTCTTTTACTTATGATACTGCTTTAGCAACTACTGATGGTGGTTTGTTTGATCCAGCTACAGCAAGTTCAGGACTTGGTAGTACAATTGCTTCTGATTTACTACTTGCTAATAAAGTACAATGTTCATCTTGTCATGATGTGCATAATGGTTCAGGTGTAGCTAAATTGTTAGTTAAAAGTAATGCTGGTAGTGCACTTTGCTTAACTTGTCATAATAAATAACACAAAATTTGAAATAAACCAATAAAAAGGGGCAATTGCCCCTTTTTATTGGTCTTATATTTTACTAGAGTAATAATCATTGTATAAAATGGTGCTCGTTATTACTTATTTATTAGTTATATGAAACCTGATTTTAGTCATAGTCTATCATTTAGTGTTATTATACTTTTACTAAGTATTAATATAGTACTTAAGCTTTTATTTAATGAATATTAAATTAATAAACATGAGTTTTAGATATCATTTTAGATTTTTAATAGTCACCGTTGTTTTGTTATTTGTGGCATCTTGTTCACCTCGTATTTATAATCAATCTTCAAAAGAGGTAGTTATTTATCCTGCTCCGCCAGATACCGCAAGGATTCAATATCTCACAAGTATTAGTGATTCAAAAGATGTTATGCCAAAGCAATCAGCATTTGCAAAGTCTATTGTTGGCGAAGAAAAGTCATTACCAATTATTAAACCGTATGGCATATTTATGCGAAATGGTAAATTATACGTATGTGATGTTTCTTTAGGTGGTGGACTAGAAATTATAGATTTTGAAAATAAAGCGTTTAATTATTTTGTTCCTAAAGCTCAATACCGATTAAAATTACCTCTTAATTGTTATGTAGACGCCAATAACCAACTTTATGTAGCAGATATTAGTTTGCAAAAAATTGTTGTTTTTAATGGAGAAGGGAAGTACATCACTTCATTTGGAAAAAAGGAGAATACGAAACCAACTGATGTTTTTGTATATGGGAATAAAATATATGTACCAGATTCTGGTAATAATAGAGTAAATGTTTATAATAAAAACACTTATGCTTTTGAGTACTATTTCCCAAAATCAGAAAAAGGAGACGACAGTTTTTTATACAAACCAACAAATATTTTTGTGTCAGATGATAAGGTTTATGTAAGTGATATGGGACATGCAAATGTTAAAGTTTACACGCACAAAGGCGAATATTTAATGTCTATAGGGAAATACGGTAAGAATATAGGAGAGTTTGTACGCCCAAAAGGAATTGCTGTAGATCGTGAATCAAACCTATATGTTGTAGATGCAAGTTTTGAGAATGTCCAGATATTTAATAAAGACGGAAAACTGTTACTCTTCTTTGGGGGTAGTTATGAAGGCCCAGGGGACATGTGGTTACCTACAAAGGTGATTATAGATTATGATAATTTAAAATATTTTGAAGAATATGTTGATCCAAAATTTGATTTGGAATACTTGATTTTTGTAGCAAATCAATTCGGACCAGATAAAGTAAGTGTATATGGACGTATTGTGCCTAAAAAAGGAAAAACTAAATCTAAAAGTTAAAGTTCAGGTAGAGACTAAGAAATTATAAATGTTGAGTGTGATTACTGAATTAATGTTTTGTGCCTTAATTCAATCTGTTTTTTTTGAAGTAATTGTTAAGACTATGTCAAACTAAAAACACATGTATTTTATTAAGTATAAACATATAGTCTATGTGTTATTTATAGCTGTGATTTCTTTATTTTGGGCTTGCTCTCCAAAGTTTAGCCATGATGTGAAATCTTTTTTGTTTGATGGAGTTCCTGATCCCTACAAAGTTGAAATTAGCGAAATTAACGACTCACTTAAATTAGATAGTACTTCCATTAAAGGAGTTTTTTCGAACCCAATAGTAAGAAACGAATTTAACCTACATCCTCCTTATAAAAAAAGAGAATGTGAAAACTGCCATGATAGAGGCAGTATGAGCAAGTCTAAGTTGCCATTGCCAGAATTGTGTTATCAATGCCATGACGATTTTAAAAAATCATACCAGGTATTGCATGGCCCCGTTGCTTCAGGTAGTTGTACACAATGCCATAACCCTCACCAATCCAAATTAAAAAACTTGCTATTAGAGAATGGACAAGAGCTTTGCTTTACGTGTCATGACAACAAGAAGATTACAAATAATAAAATTCATGAAAAAATAGAAAAGACAGATTGTACAACTTGCCATAATCCCCATGGAGGGGTTAATACGTATAGTCTTAAAGCTGAAAGTTGCTATCAATGTCATGATAATTTTAAAAAGGAATACAAATTTTTACATGCACCTGTAGCATCAAATAATTGTTCGGAGTGTCATGCGTCACATAAAGCTAAGACACCAAAGTTATTACTGCGTTTAGATAATGAAGTGTGTATTAGTTGTCATAATTCAAAGGAGATTTACGCTACTGAGTATCATCAGAAAATTAAAAAAGAAAATTGTACAGAATGTCATAACCCACATGGAGGGAACAATAAAAACTTTGTTTTAATACAAAAGCAATGAAAGGCATAAAATGGACATATATTATCCTATTGTTTTCAGTCTATAGTTATTCGCAAGAATCAACTACAGAAACGACATTCTGGAAACTTGCCTCATTAAGCGGTGAATTAAATTTAAATGGTTCTTATTGGGATCAAGAAACAAATAGGAATAATTTTCACGAGCTTCAAGAAAACTCATTTTTATCGGGAAGTCTGTTTCTAAATTCTAACAGTTATTTCTGGCATCCTAATTTCTTGTCATTAGATTTAAATGTAGGTTATAGCCCTGAGACAGGACAACGATTATCGTTAGTAATTCCAGATCGTAATGAACTTAATACATTAAAAAAATTATATGTAAAAGCATCATTTTTTCAGCATAATGCTTTCAATTTTAATATGTATGTGAATATTAACGAAAACTATAACAATCGTGAAAACTTAACTAACTTAAAGGCTAGTTTTAAAAATTGGGGAAGTCTGTTAAACTACTCTAATAAAGTTGTTCCTATTACAGTATCTTATAGCCAAGGAAGAGGAGAGCAACAAGAACTACAAACAGGAAGAGATTATATAACCGAGCAAAATAATTTTGAAACCAGAGCGACTAAATCCTTTGGAGCCAATGATAGAAATCAATTTGTATTTTCTCATAATAAATATACTTATAAAGACAACCTTTTGCTTTCTAACCAAAATCAAAATAGTAATATGGTAAAAAACGATATTACTAGATGGAGCCTTAATAATAATTTGTTTTTCGATTCAAAACGGAATTATAGTTTCAATTCTTTGGTGTCAAACGAAAAGCAAATAGGAAACTTTAATTATGAAAGGTTTCAAGTGTTAGAAAATGTCTTTTTAAAATTACCAGAAAACTTCAACTTTTCAGCTAACTACGATTTTTTTGATATTAAAGGAGATATTCAAAACTCTAAGCAACATAATGCTAGAGTTACTTTGTCACATCAGTTATATGAAAGTTTGCAAACAAGGATGTTTTTTGAATATAATACAGTTAATAGCACACAATATCAAGAAAATTTTAGAAGAGCTGGACTAGATATTAGATACACAAAAAAAATTCCATTAGATGGACTCTTGTATCTATCATACAGAATAAACTCTAATAACCAAGATAGAGAAAGTGAGGCAGCTTCATTCTTTATTCAAAACGAGGAGCAAACCTTGTATGATGGAGGAATTGTACTATTAGACAATCAAAATGTGAATTCAATTACGGTTGTTGTTAGAGACATTACAAGCACAATAGTATATCAATTAAATATAGATTACGTTTTAATTAATAGAAATGAGTTTTTAGAAATTCAACGTATCCCTGGAGGACAAATTGCAAACAATGCGACCGTTTTAATAGACTACGAAGCCATACAACCACAATCTTATAAGTTTAATGCTATTAATAATTTCTTTGGTGCAAGAATAGCATTATTTAATAGTCAAATAGAGTTCTATTTCAATGCCTCTAAGCAAGATTATATAAACCCTGAAAATATTGATTTTTTAACATTAGATTTTTTTAGCAAGAATGTTTATGGAACCCGTTTTAAATATCGCTTTATTAGTGGAGGTATTGAACATGATAATTATAGAAGTACTATAATTCCTTATAGACTAACGAGGTATTATTTAACCTTACAAGGCAGTGCTAAACAAAAACTATTTTATACAATAAATGGAGATCTTCGTGATTATGCTATGATAGTTGAAGAAGGGATGAAACAAAAATACTATAACATTTCAGGTAACATTTCTTATAATTTTAGCCCAAAAACAAGGCTTAATCTTGAAGGAAGTTATCTAAAACAAGAAGGGGAAGCTATAGACTTAGATTTAATAACAGCCAGACTTGAATTAACCACAAATTTTAGACAGTTGTTTTTTACAGCTGGATTAGAACTATACAGAAGTGATATCTTTAATGAAAAGGTGGATTTTAATAAAGTTTCAATCCAAGTTTCAAGAAGATTTTAAAAATATTAATGACGTAAAACCAAGTAAAATGAAAACTAATAAAAAATTGATACCCGGAAATTTCAGATGTAATTTTGTGAAGCTTTCAGATATTATTTTAATAACATTTTTGCTATTAACACAGGCTTTTGTTTTTAGTCAAAATGCATCTGATAATAAGTGTTTAGAATGCCATAAAAGAACAGTGAAAAAACATATTCTTCATGGACCAGTTGCCGATGATTGTACAAGTTGTCACAAGCCTACTGGAAAAAAACACCCGCTAGAAGATGTTGAAGGGTTTGCCTTTCTAGAAGAAGGCGCGAATTTGTGTTTTACTTGTCACGACCAAGAAAAAAATGCCATTATTAATAATAAGTATGTGCATAAACCAGTATCTCGTGGAGAATGTACAGAATGCCATGAAGTACATAGTTCTAACGATTCTAAATTAATTTTTACTAAATCCCCCGATCTCTGCTACTTCTGTCACGATAAAATTGAAAATGCTATAGAAAAATCGACTGTAGTTCATTTACCTGCTACTGAAGTCGATGGCTGTATTGGGTGTCATTCTCCGCATTCATCCCCTCAAAAGAAGTTGTTAGTGTCTAAGCCGAAAGAACTATGTTTAAGCTGTCATGATAAAACACTAACAAAAGGAGATAGACAAATAACCAATATAGGCAAATTATTAGAAGAGAGTAAGGTGGTGCATCCAGCACTTAAAAAAAGCTGTAATGCATGTCATGACCCACATGCTTCAAACAATAAATACCTACTAACTATTGCCTATCCTTTAGGAAATTATGCCAAAGGCACCGAAGAAAATTATGAGTTGTGTTTTGGATGTCATGACACAGATTTATTACTATTGAAGAGAACAAAATATGCTACCGAGTTTAGAAATGGAGACCTTAACTTGCATTATGTACATGTAAATAAAGAGAAAGGCAGAACTTGTAATAATTGTCATAGTGTACATGGTTCTTCAAGAGATCACCTTATACCAGAAACTGTAAAGTTTGGTAATTGGGATATGCCTTTAGTGTATAAATCATTCGAAGATGGAGGGTCTTGTAAAGGATGCCATGAAGAAAGAAGATACACTAGATAACAACGTGAACGTAAAAAATAAATTAACTAACCCATTGCGCATTTTGATGAAACTCTGTCAATTCGAGTGAATTTTACGATTGGAATGAGTAAAATTTGTATCGAGAATAAGTATTTCAAAGCCTAAACAGGTTCTCGATACAATTTTAGGTAAAAAAATCACTCGAACTTACATTTTGAATACTATTTTAACTCAAAAGGTAATAGGTTTAACTAACATTAAAAAAGATAATAAACTCTTAAAAGAATGTAATAGTAAAAGGTATTGAAGATGAAAGCTATTTTACTAATACTGCATTTTCAATAATAACAGCATATAAATAGCCATAACCAAAATCTTTATTCAAATAAACCGTGCCTTCTATAGTAATAATGTCGCCTACTTTTGCTTCGGCATTTGTGGTTATAGTTAAATCGAAATCTCCATTGTATTCTGAACCATCTTGTAGATGAATCCAGTTTTTGCTCATAACTTGTGAGTTAAACTTGGTTACCTTGCCCTTTATTTTTACGGTTTTACCTTCATAGGTTTCTTTGTTTTTAAGCAAATCGGCTATTGAAACCTCACCATTTGTACGCTCTAGGCTAAGCGTTAGTTTTTTGTTTATAGAAGGGGTAACCTTTTTAGATTCAATATTAGTAGAATGCTTAAAAGTAGTATCTTCTTTATCAATGGGGTTTTTATAAATATCTGATAAGAAAAGCACCGATTCAAAAGTTTTATTCAACTCTTTGCTTTTAAAATTAGACATGGGCATTCCGCCTTTGTAAAAATAGGTTTCTCCAACCTTAGCTTCAAAACTAGGTACAGCGAGCCATTTTTTGCTTGTACCTTCTTCTACAAATAAGTAAGTATACGATTTTACTTGAAGAATTTCTTGGACTTTAACTTCATGAAAGATTGATTGATGCGTCTGCGCATAATTAACAATTGAAAAAGTTATTGCTAATACTAAGGGGATTAGTTTTTTAAAGTTCACCTTTAATATAAATTTAGAATTATTTATTGTTTCAATACAGCATCCTCCATGATTAATTCATAGACATATCCATAACCAAAATCTTTATTTGTAGTAATAACACCTTCTAAAGTTACAATATCTCCAACCTTAACTTCCGAAGTTATAGTTGCAGTTAAATCAAACTTATCATTGTATTCTGTGCCATCTTGTATATGTATCCAGTTTTTATTTAAAATTGCTGGATTATACTTAGTTACTTGTCCTTTAAGAGTTACTTTTTTGCCTTTAAAAGCGTTTAAATCTTTATATAATTGGGCAATTGTAATGGCATTTTTAAGAGGCTCTATGTTTACTTCTTTTTTTTCAATCATAGGTTTTGCTGCTTGATTTGTAACAGCAACACTATTAGATGTATTGTTAAGTGCAGCAGGAGTAGAAGACATATTTGGATCTGTACTTAATTTATCAATAAAGTAAACAGTTTCAAAGGTTTTGTTTAGTTCTTTACTATTAAAATTAGACATTTCCATACCTTTTTTAAAATAATAGGTTTGCCCAATTTCAGCTTGTATTGAAGGAGCAGCAAGCCATATTTCTTTTCCGTCGTCTTCTAATACTCGTAAGTAAGTATATTCACTAACCTGCAAAACTTCTTGTGCAATAGCTTTATGGATACTATTTGAATTTTGAACTTGTGACTCTTTTTTATTGGATTGACAGGCT
>JAADHG010000311.1 GCA_013151975.1 Chlorobiota bacterium
AGGTAAAAAAGACAATGCAGTAGTTAATGCCAGAACTTTAATAAAGGATGCCTCTGGTAATATGATTCGTTCTACTAAAGGAAAAATTGTTGTTATTGATGGACTTAACGATTTTATTATAGTGGATAAAGAAGATGTTTTGCTTATCTTTCCGAAGGAAAAGGAGCAAGATATTAAAGAGTTACGCCAAAATGTTAAAGATGCTTTTGGAGATCAATATGTTTAATTAAATAGAAGTAAATTGTTATTTCGAGTGTTTCTAACAACGTTCGAAATATATAGAGAAGTTCTCGATACTTCGTTCCAATATATAATAAATGGAAGAAAGTAAATTTAATTTTTCTGAAGAAGAGCAAGCGGTAGAGCAAACAAAACAAGCCGTTAGAGAAGATGCTAAAGGGTTGCTTGTAAGCTTGAAACAATTTTTGAGAGGGTTACTAGACTTTCGTCAAGACACAGACCGTGATGCTACAGTTGATGCTATAAAACAGGATATTCCTTTTAAGGGTGCAACGGCTTGGATATTAATTTGCTCGGTATTTGTAGCCTCAGTAGGTCTTAATGCAAATTCTACAGCTGTTGTAATTGGCGCCATGTTAATTTCGCCATTAATGGGTCCTATTTTAGGGATAGGCTTATCGGTTGCTATAAACGATATTGATAATACCTTAAGAAAATCGCTAGTTAATTTTGGCGTGATGATTCTTTTAAGCATCATTACTGCGTTTTTATTCTTTTGGATATTTCCTTTAAGTGAAGAAACCTCAGAGCTTTTTAATAGAACACGTCCAGACATTCGCGATGTACTTATTGCATTTTTTGGTGGCTTAGCCTTAATTATAGCAAGAACCAAAAGAGGAACTATTGCTTCGGTAATTTTTGGTGTAGCCATTGCCACTGCTTTAATACCGCCTTTATGTACTGTAGGTTACGGTTTAGCACTTTCTTTGGATGATTTTGATAAAGGCATGAAATCGGCTTTAGGAGCAATGTATTTGTTTACCATAAATACTATATTTATTGCCTTGGCCACGTTTTTAGTGTTGAAGCTATTACGTTTCCCAATGCTTAAATATGCCAATTCTAAAAAGCGAAAACGCATTTCGCAAGTAGCAACTTTTTTGGCAATTCTTGTTATGATTCCTGCGGGATTTACCTTTGTAAAGGTATTGAAAGAAAGTAATTTTAAACGCGATGCTCAAAAATTTATAAAGAATGAATTAGTAGCATTACCGCATTATGAATATATAAAGAAAAATGCGTTTTATAAATACTCTAAAGACAGTATTTCTTTTATAGAATTAAATACGTTTGGATTAGATGAAATACCAGAATCTACAATTAATGTACTTAAAAGTAGAATGAAAACAGATACTTACAAATCTTTAAATCAAAGCAAACTGGTTTTTAACCAAAATAGATTTAAGAATATCGATAATTTTAAATATATGGAAGAGTTGCGTTCTAGAGATTCGCTAGATTTATTGTCGCAAACTCAAAAGATTAGATTTTTAGAAGATAAGGTTTCACAGTTATCTAAATTAGAACGTAATTATATAGCGTTTCCCGAGTTAACAAGAGAGGTTAAAATTAATTATGAAAACATCGAGAAATTTTCATTTTCTAATGTGATTGAGTCTAACTTTTCAAAAATCGATACACTTTCCGTGTTTTCAGTAAAGTGGATTGATTCACTTACTAGTATTGACACTAGAGAAAAAGAGAGAGAAAAATTAGAACGTTGGCTAAGAGAAAAATTAGATTTAGATACACTTGTGGTTAGACGTGTGAATTAAGCTTTGTTATCCCTACTTATACAGGAATAAAGATTACTGTCGTTCTTCAATATACATTTGTCGTACTTTTTTAAACAAATTTGAAGAATATACAAAGTCGGTTACTACTTGGTTATCCGTTTTAAAAATCGTTTTATTAGTGCCTTCCCAAGCTTTTACACCATCTTTTAAAAACACAATTTTCTCACCTATTTCCATCACCGAGTTCATGTCGTGAGAGTTTATTACTGTGGTTATATTGTACTCATCAGTAATTTCTTGGATGAGATTATCAATCACTATCGCAGTTTTTGGGTCGAGACCAGAATTGGGTTCGTCGCAAAATAAATATTTTGGGTTATTTACAATGGCACGAGCAATAGCAGCACGTTTTTGCATTCCTCCCGAAGCTTCACTTGGCATTTTGTTATGTGCATCAGCAAGATTAACACGTTTTAAAACAAAATCCGCACGATCTTCCATTTCGCTTTTACTCATAGTAGTAAACATACGTAGCGGAAACATTACATTTTCGGCAATAGTCATAGAGTCAAACAAAGCACTGCCTTGAAATACCATGCCAATTTTAGCACGTAAATCTCGTTTTTGATTTTCGCTTAATTCAGAAAATATTTGTCCATCATAAGATATACAACCTTTTTCATATGGAAATAATCCTAACAAGCATTTTATAAAAACGGTTTTACCTGAGCCACTTTGCCCAATAACGAGACTAGTTTTTCCTTTCTCAAAAGAGGTGCTAATCCCCTTTAAAATATGGGCATCTCCAAACGATTTATATAAGTCTTTTACTTCTATCATTAGCTTAGCATCATTTGGGTTAAAATATAGTTTAAAAGAATTATCATAACACTAGTCCATACAAAAGAAGTCGTACTTGCTTTACCTACTTCTAGTGCACCACCTTTCATATAATACCCATGAAAAGAGGGAATAGTTGCCAATAAAAAAGCGAAAATAAAAGTTTTAATAAACGCATAAGTCATATGAAACGGAATAAAATCCAATTGTATGCCTACTATATAATCTTCAAGTGTAGTAAAACCTCCATAAATACATGCTGCAAGTCCACCTAAAATTCCTAAAAACATGGCTATGCCAATGGCAAAAGGATATAGCATCAGAGCAATTACTTTAGGAAAAACTAAGTAATTTAAGCTATTTATTCCCATAACTTCTAAGGCATCAATTTGTTCTGTTACTCGCATAGTACCTATACTAGACGTTATAAATGACCCTACCTTTCCAGCCATAATAATTGAAATAAACGTTGGTGCAAACTCTAAAATAATAGATTGTCTAGTAGCAAATCCCACCAAATGTTTTGGGATTAATGGACTTGTAATATTTAATGCCGTTTGAATAGTAACTACACCTCCAACAAAAAATGCTATAAAAGCTACAATGCCTAGCGACCCAATTATTAGATCGTCAATATCTTTTAAAATTAATTGTTTCATCACAGACCATTTTGTTGGTTTGCGAAACATTTCCTTAATCATTAAAAAATAAAGTCCAATACTATGGAGATAATTCATATGCTAATAAGTTACCGCTAAAGTAAAAAAATAGAATTATTTAACGATTAATTAAAATAAGAAAGATTAAAATCTTTATTTTTGAGTCAACTTTTTTTTAAAATCAAAATGAAGAATATAGTATTTCTGTTGTGTGTATTTATTAGCTATAATTTTAGTAGTGCTCAAGATAAAATTGTTACATCCTCCAATCCTAAACTAGTTGTTGGTATTGTTGTAGACCAAATGCGATACGATTATTTAACGCGGTTTTATGATAAATATGGAGAAGGTGGTTTTAAGCGAATGATAAATGAAGGGTTTAATTGTAAAAACAATCATTATAATTACATACCAACGTATACTGGTCCAGGCCATGCTTCAATTTATACAGGAACAACACCAAAATATCATGGTATAATTTCAAACGGTTGGTATGACAAAGAAATAAATAAAAGTGTGTATTGTGTTGGAGATGATTCGGTACAATCTGTTGGAACTTCTAGTGTGGCAGGACAAATGTCACCCCAAAGAATGTTAACTACTTCATTTGCTGACGAAAATAGACTTTTTACGCAAATGCGGGGAAAAACTATAGGAATCTCAATTAAAGATAGAGGTGCCATATTACCAGCAGGCCATACTGCTAATGCTGCGTATTGGTTTCAAGGTAAAGATGAAGGTAATTTTATTACGAGTTCATTTTATATGAACGAATTACCTAAATGGGTGAAAAAATTTAATAAAAAGAAAATTGTAGCATCTTATTTAAAAGAGTGGAACACATTGTATGATATATCTACATATGTTGAAAGTGGAGATGATTTAAATAATTTTGAAGGCGGGTTTAACGGTAAAGAAACAGCAACGTTTCCATACGATTTATCAGTTTTAAAAGATAAAAATGGAGGGTTTGATATTTTAAAAGTAACGCCTTATGGTAATAGCATCGTTGCCGATTTTGCCATAGCTGCACTAGATGGTGAGCAATTGGGGCAAGATAATATCACGGATGTTTTGGCTGTAAGTTTTTCTAGTACTGATTATATAGGACACAATTTTGGGGTTAATTCAAAAGAGGTGGAGGATACTTATATTCGTTTAGATAAAGATTTAGAACGATTTTTTAATGCTTTAGATGCTAAAGTTGGAAAAGGAAATTACACTGTATTTTTAACAGCAGATCATGGAGCCGTTAATGTACCAGCGTATTTGCAAAGTGTTAAAATACCTGCAGGGTATTTAAATAGTAGTGAAGCTAAAATTAAGCTCGGTAATTTTATGAAGAATACTTTTGGCGAATCAGATTTAATTGAAAATGTAAGCAATAACCAAATATTTTTAAATAGAGAAAAGATTTTAGAGCTTAAATTGAATTTAGAAGCTGTTCAAAAAGCGATTGTAAACGAAATAATTAGCTATAAAAATGTAGATAAAGCATATACAGCTTCATCGATGAGAGATGAGTCGTTTGATAGAGGCATAGAACTTTTATTACAAAACGGATTTAACCAAAAACGCTCAGGAGATGTGTTGATTGTTTATAGTCCTGCATATATTTCGTACAGTAAAACGGGTTCTACTCATGGATCGGGATTAAATTATGACACACATGTACCATTGTTGTTTTTTGGAAAAGGAATTAAAAAAGGAAGTACAGTTACAAAAACAAGAGTAGTAGATATAGCACCAACAATTTCGGCTTTGTTAGGAATTAGTTTTCCAAATGGAGCCACAGGAAACCCTTTAGAGTTTGTGCTTCAGCAAGATTAATTTACTCTTTTAATTCAGCATTAATAGACCCAATGTAGTTGAGCAATTCATCTTTACCAATACTTTTTGAAGCTGAGGTTATAAAATAGTTTGGCATTTCTTCCCAAGTTTCAAGAAGCGTATTTTTGTAATCTTCAATATGATTTTCAATAGCCTTAGGTTTCAATTTATCGGCTTTTGTAAAAACAATTGAAAACGGAATCATGTGTTCTCCTAACCAACTCATAAAATTTAAGTCTATAGGTTGAGGTTCGTGCCGAATATCAACGAGAACAAATGCGGAAACGAGCTGTTTGCGCTTATTAAAATAAGCGGTTATAAATTTTTGAAAGGTTTTTTTTGATGACTTTGATACCCTAGCATAACCGTAACCAGGCAAATCTACCAAATACCAATTCTTGTTTATAATAAAGTGATTAATAAGCTGTGTTTTCCCCGGTCTTCCAGAAGTTTTGGCTAGACTTTTTCTATCGGTAAGCATATTTATTAATGATGATTTTCCAACATTACTTCTACCAATAAAAGCGTACTCAGGAATGTTATTATTTGGGCATTTAGCAACATCTTGATTGCTTATAACAAACTCTGCTGATTTAATTTTCATAATGGCAATCTTAGAATTTTCTATCAGTCAACCATTTTAAAAGAATCTGGTTGAATTCTTTAGGGTGTTCCATCATTGCAGCATGGCCACACTTATCAATCCAAAATAAGTCTGAATCTGGTAAAAGTTCCTGAAAGACTTCAGCAACTTCAGGAGGAGTTACCGCGTCATTTTTCCCCCAAATAATACAAGTGGGTGTATGCATATTAGGCAGGTCTTTAGACATGTTGTGCCTAATAGCACTTTTGGCAATAGCTAAGGTTTTTATAAGTTTGCTTCTATCGTTTACAGTAGCATAAACCTCGTCAACTATTTCTTTTGTAGCAATGGCAGGATCGTAAAAAACATCTTGTGCTTTTTTCTTGATTACTTCATAATCTCTACGTTTAGTATAACCACTTCCCATCGCACTTTCGTACAAACCAGAGCTTCCAGTAATCACTAATGCTTTTACTTTTTCCGGATAAAGTTTAGTGTGGTATAAACCAATATGACCTCCTAATGAGTTGCCTAAAAGGATAACATTGTCAAAATTTTTATACGCTATAAAATCATATAAATATTTTGCGAAAAATTTCACGTTAGTTTTTAAAAGAGACATGGTGTAAAGAGGTAATTCGGGGATAACAACTTTATAACCTTTATTACTAAAAAAATCAGTGACTTCATCAAAATTACTAAGACCTCCCATCAAGCCATGTAGTATAATAATAGGAGTACCTTCTCCTACTTCTATATAGCTATATTTCCCTTCTTTTTTTAAAGTATGAGTCATGTTTTAGTTGTGGGTTCTCTTAAAAGCAAAATTACATAAATTTATTTTAAGATAAAGTACTGACTATAAACAATAGTGATAATTTGAATACTAGTAATTGAACCCAAATTTTGTAACGTATTATATTTTATATTCTCGTTTTCAAGCATCTCTTTTTTTGAGTTCTTAACATGCACTGTTAATTATTTCAGCCATATTTTAACTTTCTGGTTTACAGGTGTTATCTATTACTTTTTGATTGTTTTTTAACGAGTTATTTTGCTTTTGGTAGAAATTTATTAACAAAGTGGTGTAAAGTGGTAAAAAGTGGTAATATTTTTATTAGATTTGAGGTTATACAAATAAACAGGTATTTAAAGTTTGAATTCACTAATTGGAACATACGAATGTAAGGTTGATGCTAAGGGTAGGCTCATGTTGCCTTCTGCTTTAAAGAAACAGTTGTCTTCTTCAATACCAAAAGGTTTTGTTTTAAAACGTGCTGTGTTTCAATCATGTTTGGAATTGTATCCAATGCAGGAATGGGAAGCTTTAATGCAAAAAGTGAATAAACTTAATCGCTTCAAAAAGAAGAATAATGATTTCATTCGGCGGTTTACGGCAGGTGTAAAACTTATTGAATTGGATGCTTCTGGGCGCTTGTTAGTGCCTAAAGATTTAATTGCTTTTGCTGGAATATCAAAAGAAATAGTAGTGTCATCAGCGGTTAACATTATTGAAATTTGGGATAAGGATAATTATGAAAAAGCTATTGATGATGCTGTAATTGACTTTGCAGATTTAGCTGAAGAAGTAATGGGACAAGACGACGATGAAGATGGCATATCATAATCCAGTACTATTACAAGAATCTGTTGACGGTTTAAATATTAAAGAAGATGGAGTCTATGTAGATGTTACGTTTGGTGGCGGAGGACATAGTAGGGAGATTTTAAGTCGTTTAGGAAAGAATGGAAAATTAATTGCATTTGATCAAGATAAAGACGCTCTTTTAAATACAATTGATGATAGCAGATTTACACTTATAAATGAAAATTTTAGATACGTAAAACGATTTCTAAGATTTCATGGTGTAAAGTCAGTTGATGGAATTCTTGCCGATTTTGGTGTGTCGTCTCACCAATTTGATGTTGCAGATAGAGGGTTCTCAACACGTTTTGAAGCTAATCTTGATATGAGAATGAATCAGCAAGACGTATTATCAGCATATAATGTTGTTAATGAATATGATGAGGTAAAATTACGAAAAGTGTTTTGGGAGTATGGCGAGTTAAGACAAGCTCCAGTATTAGCAAGAACTATAGCTTCAGAACGAAAAGCTGAAGAAATTAAAACTAGCGAACAGCTAAAACAAGTGTTAAAAAAGTATCTGCCGCCACGTCATGAAAATAAGATTCTGGCTCAGATATTCCAAGCAATTAGAATAGAAGTGAATCAGGAGATTGAAGTATTGAAAGAATTTTTAACACAAACGCCAGAATTATTAAACAAGGGAGGGCGTTTAAGTTGTATCTCTTATCATTCGCTAGAAGACAGATTAGTGAAACGGTTTATGAGAAGCGGATTGTTTGAAGGTGAACCAGAAAAGGATGTTTTTGGAAATATTGATGTTCCTCTTAAAAAGATAGGAAAATTAATAGTGCCAACTCAAGATGAAATAAAATTAAACAATAGAGCTAGAAGTGCTAAACTAAGAATTGCAGAGCGATTATAAATGGTTAAAAAGAAAATCAATAGTGTTTTAAAAGGAACTTTTTTAATAAGTGACGATTCATTTAAAAACTGGCGAATGATTATTTTCTTATCAATACTAGCCATTGTTATGATTGCCAGTTCACATAGTGCAGATAGAAAAGTATATGAAATTGCAAGATTAAGTGAGGAAGTTAAAGAATATCGTTCTGCCTTTATTGACGGAAGGTCAATACTTATGAACTTAAAAAAAGAGTCGACAATACAAAAAAAACTAGCATATAAAGGTGTATTTCCTTCAGAAGAACCACCAAAAAAAATTAAAGTAACAACAAAAGAATAAAACACAACCTTGGCAATAAAGGAGAAAAACATATTAAATCGATTGTATTTTGTAGCAGGATGTATGTTCATCTTCGCACTTCTTGTTGCTTTTAAATTAATAAATATTCAGTTTGTTCAAGGAGATCAGTATCGCGATTTAGCAGAAAAAAGAACCATTCAAAATGTAGATATTCCAGCAAATAGAGGGAATGTATATTCGGCTGATGGTAGTTTATTAGCAACATCAGTTCCTAAATATAATATTAGAATTGATGCTGTAACACCATCCGCTAAAAATTTTGAAAAATATGTAAAACCCTTATGTGATGAGCTAGCAAAATTCCATGGAAAACCATCAAGTTATTTCCAGCAAAAAATAAGAAAAGCAAGAGCAAATAAGAATAGATATTTACTATTGGCAAGAAATCTTGGATATTCAGATTATTTAAAGTTTAGAAGTTTTCCATTATTAAATATGAAAACCTATGAAGGTGGTTTGATTGTAGAGCAAAGCACCAAGCGTGTGCATCCAATGGGAGGAATTGCTGAACGCACTATTGGTTATGAACGTTTTGATGATCAGGGAAACGTAACACGACCAGGAATTGATGGCGCTTTTGGCGAAAAATACTTACGTGGTACAAATGGGAGACGTTTAAAACAAAAAATTGGTAAGGGACAATGGAAACCTATTGGAGATTATAACCAAATTGAACCTCAAGATGGTTATGATGTATATACCACTATTGATGTTAATATTCAAGATATAGCACATCATGCATTGCTTGCGCAATTAGAACTATATGAAGCTGATCATGGCTGCGTTGTGGTAATGGATGTTAAGACAGGAGCGATTAAAGCCATTTCAAATCTAGGGAATAATGGTAAAGGTTTGTATTATGAAAGGTTAAATTATGCTGTTGGAGAAAGTCATGAGCCAGGTTCTACATTTAAAGTAATGGCTTTTGCAGCCGCTTTAGAAGATAAGGTGATTGATACAGCTACAATTGTAGATACAAAAAATGGTGTAAAAACGTTTTACGGAAGAAAAATAAGGGATTCACACCGTGGCGGTTATGGAAAAATTTCTGCAGCAAGAGCACTTGAAGTGTCTTCAAATATAGGTTTGGCAACACTTATTGATGATAATTATTCCAAAAACCCTAAAAAGTTTATTAAACGCTTAAAAAGTTGGAATCTTCATAAACCACTTGGTGTTTCAATAATTGGCGAGGGTCAACCAGATATACCAGAACCGGGCGATAAAAAGTGGAGTAAAAATGCATTACCATCAATGGCTTATGGTTATAATTTAGAGCTAACACCATTGCAAACACTCACATTTTATAATGCTATAGCTAATAATGGCGAAATGGTTAAGCCAAGGTTTATTAGTGAAGTTAAGGAGTTTGATAAGCAAATAGAAGCATTTGATAAGGTGGTTATGAATTCAAAAATTTGTTCAGACAAAACTATAAGAGAGCTGCAAGAAATTTTGAAAAATGTAGTAATTCGTGGTACTGGCGAAAAGTTGTATTCTCCAAATTTTTCAATGGCTGGAAAAACAGGAACTGCTCAAACAGAGTATTGGATGGACGATTGGAATGAAAACAAGAGATATGTGTCTTCATTTGTAGGTTACTTTCCAGCAGAAAGCCCTAAATATTCTTGCATTGTAGTTATTCATAAACCAAGTATTGAAAAAGGATTCTATGGGGCAGATGTCTCTGGACCAGTATTTAAAACAATTGCTCAAAAGATTTTTACGGACACACCTCTAGTTGATGAGGTTGAAACATTAGAATTTACAAACGCAGCTGTAGAAAAAGATTTTGAAGCCTATTATATGATGGCACAAACCTATAAAACAATAATGCCAGATCTTAAAGGGTTGCCAGCAATGGATGCTGTAACACTTTTAGAGAATATGGGGTTAAAAGTAAAATTGGTAGGTAGTGGTAAAGTAACGTCACAATCCGTTTCAAGAGGAACCAAAGTAAAGAAAAATCAAACTGTTGTATTGCAATTATCTTGATAGAACTAAAGAACATATTATATAAAGTTACACTCAACGCTGTTGTTGGAAGCACAAGTGTTGACATAAATAGTATTCATTTTGACTCACGTAAAATCGAATCTAATGATGTGTTTGTGGCAATTTTGGGAACTTCTTTTGATGGACATGATTATATAAATACAGCAATTAGTCAAGGAGCAGTAGCAATAATTTGTGAAAAGATTCCAGACGTACTAAAAGACGATGTGACTTATGTTGAAGTGGATAGCACGAGCAGAGCTTTGGCTATAATGGCATCAAATTACTATGATAATCCTTCAGAAAACTTAAAACTTATAGGAGTTACCGGAACGAATGGTAAAACTACTATCGCGTCACTTTTGTATCAACTGTTTAATAAAGCCGGATTTAAGGTTGGTTTATTGTCAACAGTCGAAATTTTTGTTGATACTATAGAATACCAAGCAACACATACAACGCCAGATTCTTTAACAATAAATAAGTATTTAAAAGAAATGAATGCTGAAGGTGTTGAGTTTTGTTTTATGGAAGTGAGTTCTCATGGAATTCATCAAAACAGGACCGAAGGTTTGCATTTTGAAGGTGGGATATTCACAAATTTATCTCATGACCATTTAGATTATCACAACACGTTTGCCGAGTATAGAGATGTTAAAAAATCATTCTTTGATAAGTTGCCAAAATCAGCTTTTTCGCTAGTTAATATTGATGATAAAAACGGATTGGTAATGCTTCAAAATACGGCATCAAAAAAATATACCTACGCTTTAAAAAGCTATGCAGATTATAGAGCACAAATTTTGGAAAATCAATTAAACGGATTGTTTCTAAAAATTAATAATCAAGAAGTTTGGACAAAGCTCATCGGAAACTTCAACGCATATAACATATTAGCAATATATGGTACAGCAGATTTATTAGGATTAGAGACTGTTGAAATTCTTCGGTTGATTAGTGAATTAGAAAGTGTAAGCGGTCGTTTTCAGTATTTAATTTCTGAAGATAAAATCACAGCTATTGTAGATTATGCACATACGCCAGACGCACTTAAAAATGTATTAGAAACAATAAACAGTATTCGTACTAAAAACGAAGAATTAATTACAGTGGTTGGTTGTGGTGGTGATAGGGATAAAACCAAGCGTCCAAAGATGGCGCATATAGCTTCGGCTTTAAGTACCAAAGTTATTTTCACGAGTGATAATCCACGATCAGAGGTTCCGGAAGTAATTATTGAAGACATGGAAGCTGGAGTACAACCACAAAATTTTAAAAAAACAATGTCTATTGTCGATAGAAAACAAGCTATAAAAACAGCGTGCCAATTAGCAAACACTAACGACATTATTCTAATTGCTGGAAAAGGACATGAAACATATCAAGAAATAAAAGGTGTAAAAACCGATTTTAACGATTATAAAATAGTAGCCAATTTTTTAAAACAATTACAAAAATAATATGCTGTATTATTTATTTGAATATTTAGAAAGAGAATTTCAGTTTCCAGGGGCATCACTTTTTGGGTTTATTACCTTTAGAGCTGCTGTAGCTATAATATTATCATTGTTAATTTCTACTATTTATGGAAAGCGAATCATCAATTATCTAAGTAAAAAACAAGTTGGTGAAACCATTAGAGATTTAGGCTTAGAAGGACAGAAAGAAAAAGCAGGAACACCAACAATGGGTGGAATTATTATTATTCTAGCCACACTAATTCCTGTATTACTATTAGCGAAATTAGATAATATTTATATCATCCTTCTTTTGGTAACAACCATTTGGATGGGAATAATTGGGTTTATTGACGACTATATTAAAAAGTTTAAAAATGATAAAGAAGGCCTAAGCGGAAAATTTAAAATTATTGGTCAAGTAGGGCTGGGAATTATTGTTGGCACAACCTTATATTTTCATAAGGATGTAACTATAAAAGAAGAATTCCATAAAGCACAGCAAGAGATTGTAGTGTCTAATGCGTCGGAAGTAAAGCCATCTAATCCTGAAATTAAATCGACAAAAACAACCATACCATTTGTAAAAGGTAATGAGTTTGATTACGCCGATTTAATTACATGGATAAATCCTGGTCTGGAAAAATATGCTTGGATTGTATTTATTCTAGTAGTTATATTTATTATAACTGCAGTCTCTAATGGTGCAAATCTTACCGATGGTATTGATGGTCTCGCCGCGGGAACATCCGCCATAATCGTACTCACATTAGGCGTTTTTGCTTGGGTATCTGGTAATTTTATTTTTTCAAATTATCTCAATATAATGTACATCCCAAGGGTAGAAGAAATCACAATTTTTATTGCTGCATTTGTAGGAGCGCTTATAGGATTTTTATGGTATAACACCTATCCAGCACAAGTGTTTATGGGAGATACAGGAAGTTTAACTATAGGTGGAATTATTGCAGTAATTGCTATTGCCGTTCGTAAAGAATTGTTAATACCGTTGTTGTGTGGGATATTTTTTGTGGAGACCTTATCGGTTATGATGCAAGTAAGCTATTTTAAATACACAAAGAAAAAATATGGTGTAGGCAGACGCATTTTTAAAATGTCTCCGTTACATCATCATTTTCAAAAATCAGGATATCATGAAAGCAAAATTGTAACACGATTTTGGATTGTAGGAATCCTGCTAGCAATAGTTACAATAGTGACATTGAAAATTAGATAAATGAAAAGGCTTGTAATTCTTGGAGGTGGAGAAAGTGGTGTAGGTACAGCACTTTTAGGAAAAGAAAAAGGATACAACGTGTTTCTTTCTGATATAGGAAAGATTAAAGAAAAATATAAAGAAGTTCTTATACATAATGCGATTGAATGGGAAGAAAATCAGCATACAGAATCTAAGATTCTCACTGCTGATGTTGTAATGAAAAGTCCTGGAATTCCAGATAAAGTAGCAATAGTACAAAAGCTTATTGCAAATAATGTTTCAGTAGTATCAGAAATAGAGTTTGCTTCACAATTCACCAAAGCTAAGATTATTGGGGTTACAGGAAGTAATGGTAAGACCACCACCACAATGTTAACACATCATATTCTAAAAAATGGAGAATTAAATGTGGCAATGGGAGGGAATATTGGTGACAGTTTTGCAAAACAAGTAGCCCGAGGAAATTATGAATATTTCGTATTGGAATTGAGTAGTTTTCAGTTGGATGGAATTAAAAATTTCAAACCACATATAGCTATAATTACCAACATTACACCAGACCATTTAGATAGATATGACTACAAGTTTGAAAACTATGTTGCTTCAAAATTTAGAATTGCAATGAATCAAACTAAAGATGATTATCTCCTTTATGATGCAGATGATGAAGTGATTTGTAATTACTTAAAAGAGCATCAAATTCAATCTACATTATTACCATTTTCTCTAACAAAGAAATTGGAGCAAGGAGCGTATTTAGAAGATAATAATATAAAAATAACAATTGATAACAACCAAATAATTATGCCAACAGCAAGTTTAGCTTTAGAGGGAAAACACAACATTAAAAATGCCATGGCAGCTTCGACTGTAGCGCATTTATTAAAAATTAGAAAACATACTATTCGTGAATGTTTAGAGAATTTCCAAGGTGCTGAGCATCGTTTAGAACAGGTGCTTCGGATAAATAAAGTAGAGTACATAAACGACTCTAAAGCAACAAATGTAAATGCTACATATTTTGCCTTAGAAAGTATGGATGCACCAACAGTATGGATTGTTGGAGGAGAAGATAAAGGCAATGATTATAACCAATTGTTTCCATTTGTTAATGAAAAAGTAAAAGCAATTATATGCTTGGGAATTGATAACGCAAAATTGATGGATGCTTTTGGTAATATGGTAGACATTATTATTGAAACCCAATTCATGAGTGAAGCTGTTAAAATAGCATATAAGATTGCTGAAGCTGGAGACAATGTACTATTGTCGCCTGCATGTGCAAGCTTTGATCTGTTTGAAAACTATGAAGATAGAGGGCGTCAGTTTAAAGAAGCCGTTAGAAAATTATAAAAAGGATTGTCATGCTAAACTCTCGAGATGAGTTTGCCAAGTATGTTTAGCATTTCATAAAAGTATATGAAAACCATTATTAACAATATTAAAGGAGATCGATTAATTTGGGCTATTGCTGCATTATTAGCAATATTCTCATTTCTCCCTGTATATAGTGCCGCAAGTAATTTAGCCTATGCTAGTGGAGGTGGAAACACCTTCAATTATTTTATGAAGCATTTTTTACACTTGTTTTTAGGGTTTTCAATAATGTATGGTGTGCATAAAGTTCCCTATCGGTACTTTAGAGGGCTGTCTATGATAATGATACCAGTGGTTTTAGTCTTATTAGCGGCAACAATGTTTCAAGTAGATACATCAGAGAGTTTAACTAATGCAAGACGTTGGATTAGAGTGCCATTTGTTGGTCTTACATTTCAGCCATCGACACTTGCATCAGTAGTGTTAATGGTATATGTAGCACGTTATTTGTCAAAAATAAAGGACAAACAAGTAACTTTTAATGAAACCATTTTACCATTATGGTTACCAGTGTTTCTTGTATTAATTCTTATTCTTCCAGCAAATTTTTCAACGGCAGCTATCATATTTACTATGGTAATGGTGCTAACTTTTTTAGGAGGATATCCTATTAAATATTTAACTCTAATATTAATTTCTGGTGTAGCTACATTTGCGATATTTATTTTAATAGCGAAAGCATTTCCTGATGTTATGCCAAATCGTGTAGATACTTGGATGAGTAGAATTGAAAATTTCTCAAATGGAGAAGATACTGAAGCCGATTACCAAATAGAAAAGGCAAAAATTGCAATTGCTTCTGGGAGAATTTATGGTGTAGGACCTGGAAAAAGTACACAAAAGAATTTTTTACCACAATCGTCATCAGATTTTATTTTTGCTATTATCATTGAAGAATATGGATTACTTGGTGGCTTATTTCTCATGCTGTTATACTTGTGGTTATTGTTTAGAATAGTAATAGTAGCACACAAATCAGATACCGTTTTTGGAAAATTATTAGTTATTGGAGTGGGATTACCTATTGTATTTCAAGCGCTAATAAATATGGCAGTTGCAGTAGAGTTATTTCCGGTAACAGGGCAAACCTTACCATTAATAAGTAGTGGAGGTACTTCTATTTGGATAACATGTTTAGCAATTGGTATTATTTTGAGTGTTAGTGTTAGACGACAAGAAATTAAGGAACAAGAAGAATTAGAAGATAATCCACTCGCAATTTTGAGTGAAACAATATAAATGAGTAATTATAAAATCATATTATCTGGAGGAGGAACAGGAGGACATATTTATCCTGCGATTTCAATTGCAAACGAATTAAAATCACGCTTTCCTGATGCTGAGTTTTTGTTTGTTGGAGCAAAGGATAAAATGGAAATGGAAAAAGTACCACAAGCAGGTTATACTATTGAAGGGCTATGGATTTCAGGAATTCAGCGCAAATTGACTGCTAAGAATTTATCTTTCCCTTTCAAGTTAATAAGTAGCTTATTTAAATCGCAAAAAATTTTAAAACAGTTTAAGCCAGATGTAGCTATTGGTACAGGAGGTTTTGCTAGTGGTCCATTATTACAAATGGCAGCTTTAAAAGGGATTCCGTGTTTAATTCAAGAGCAAAACTCATATCCAGGAATTACAAACAAAATTTTGGGAAAGAAAGTAGATAGAATTTGTGTTGCTTATGATGATTTAGAGCGATTTTTTCCTTCAAAAAAGATGATTAAAACTGGGAATCCAGTACGACAAGATTTATTAAGCATAGAAAATAAAACAATTGAAGCAAAAGATTTTTTCCATCTCAAGCATAGCAAAATAACAGTGCTTGTTTTGGGAGGAAGCTTAGGATCAAAACGTATTAATGAGCTTATAGAAGAAAAATTAGAGTTTTTTCAAACTCAGAATGTTCAAGTTATTTGGCAATGCGGCAAGTTGTATTACAACTCATACAAGCAGTATAGTGATTTAGAATATGTACAAGTACATGCCTTCATTAATAAAATGGATATGGCTTATGCCGCGGCAGAGATAATTATTTCAAGAGCTGGAGCTAGTTCTGTATCAGAATTGTGTATTGTTGGAAAGCCAGTAATTTTTATTCCGTC